>NZ_JBFRNX010000001.1:184010-186087 GCF_041471165.1 Shewanella sp. 10N.261.52.F9 | reverse complement strand
AAGCTTTGCCTAAGGCGTTGGCTTGGTAACTAGACCATTGATATTTACAAGGATCATCGACCATATTTGCTCTAACTGGATTGAGTTCTATATAGCGATATAGTTGCAGTAGATAGTCTTCAGCTTGTACTAAGCAAGACTTATATCGCCCCTCCCATAGTGTTCCAGAGCGTTTATAAGTGTAATTAAAATACCTCACATACTGTCGCCCAAGAGACTGCATCATTTGGCTAATAGCATTACTCTCTCGTGGTGTGCAGAGTAGGTGGACATGATTTGTCATAAATACCCAAGCATGGATTTCCACCTGAAATTTCTTGGCGTAGTCCTTTAGCCAGCCGGTATAGGCAATAAAGTCTTGTTCTGAAGTAAAGCAGGCTTGGCGGTTGTTGCCGCGTTGAATGATATGTTGAGGTATGCCTATCGGATTGGCTCTCGGTTTTCTAGGCATGTGCAAGTTCCCTTTGCAATGTTCACTATGTTAATGAGTATAGATGAATAACTTTAGTTTACTCTGACCCCACTTTTCTCTGACCCCACTTTTCTCACATTAATAAGAAATCACTTCAAATATAATCTTCTCTTTTTACGAGTCTATTATGAAAACAATAAATATTACTTGGAAAGAAGGTGAAGAGTTTCATGAAGGCACAACGGGGCTGAATGCTTGGCATGATTTTAAAGCCTACGGTAGTGTTGAATTTCTCACCCAAGAAGACCTTTCTATTGCCGATAGCATGACGCAATGGTTCATTGATAATGAAAAACGTATTTATGCGCTTGTCTGCGATTATGTTAATGAAAACTATCAGGAGCTGCTTGAAGACTCTGAGTTTCTAGATGTATTTGACGAAGATTCAGAATCTTACGAAACCTGTGTCGGCGAGGTGAACGAAGCCGATATGCAGGCTGGGGATATCTTTAAGTTAATGCAGCTGTCCGGATTTATTTTACATCACCCAGACAAAAATGCAGTTGGGATGATTTTTGAATGTGCTTGGGATGAAGAGCATGGCTTTGGTATTGTGATCCAAGAGGATAAAGTCATTTCTCAAGATGGTGCCCAAGTCGCGTATAGAGGGGTATAAAGCTCACCATCGCGCTCAATCTAAATAGCAAATAAGTGGGGCCTCTTCAGGCTCCATTTGTTTTTTGTCTGTTCGTTTTGACCATATGACCTAGATCTGCCTCTCACTTTCACTCTTTAAGCACACGCCACGGCTAATCGCTCATAGTCCAAATGAGCGCAAGGTAAAAAATGACGACGGCAAGCCACTGTAAGCTAAAAATAACACTAGTCGTTAATGGCATTTTCTTTATCCTCTGCTTTGATGTTTTCTTGAAAATCGCGGCTGTGGTGGCTGGGTTTTCGCTCTTCCAATTTGCCTCGCCTAGCCCGAAAGCTATGGATGAAAATCAACGCAACAGTGCCTAAATAGGCCTGTGAAATATCGAGTATCTCAAAGTGAGCGAATATGCCCAACGCGGTGGCGAAGATTGGCGATATTTGAGATGAAAAAGCATTGTGTAAGTTTATCAACGGCATTTTTAGTCTTAGTGCCTATCGGCAAAATAGTGTTTATAGGAGGATTGCCGAGTGCTGAGTAGACAGCGCAATAGGCAGGCTCCTTGGCTTCTCATCATGGCTTAAATGATAAAACGGTTATTTACGATCCTGTAGGAATTACAGAAATTCAAATTTGGCTGATGGATTAGAAATAGGCTTATTTACATTGATGAACAAGCCATGTTGCTATGGTTGAAATCTGCTTTGTAACAATTAAAAAACCAATCATAGACACCCATCGTTAATGGCATGTTTGTAGACCTGCCACGTTCAACCTAGAAGTGCACCACCTATACTTTTTTTAAAAGATTAGGAGGGTGTTATGGGACAGCAATATAGCCACTTAACAGAGTGGGAACGAAAGCGGTTATTTCAGTGGTATCACTATCAAAAGAAGTCCATACGCCAATAAGTGGGGTCAGAGTAAACTTTATGCTGTTGGCTTTGTTGGCCGCCCCATTTTCTGTGGTCTCATGTTTGTGTTTGTTATTTTTTCAATTTCATCTTTAA
>NZ_JBFRNX010000001.1:89836-183131 GCF_041471165.1 Shewanella sp. 10N.261.52.F9 | reverse complement strand
AAGCTTTGCCTAAGGCGTTGACTTGGTAACTAGACCATTGATATTTACAAGGATCATCGACCATATTTGCTCTAACTGGATTGAGCTCTATATAGCGGTATAGTTGCAGTAGATAGTCTTCAGCTTGTACTAAGCAAGACTTATATCGCCCCTCCCATAGTGTTCCAGAGCGTTTATAAGTGTAATTAAAATACCTGACATACTGTCGCCCAAGAGACTGCATCATTTGGCTTATAGCATTGTTCTCTCGTGGTGTGCAGAGTAGGTGGACATGATTTGTCATAAATACCCAAGCATGGATTTCCACCTGAAATTTCTTGGCGTAGTCCTTTAGCCAGGCGGTATAGGCAATAAAGTCTTGTTCTGAAGTAAAGCAGGCTTGGCGGTTGTTGCCGCGTTGAATGATATGTTGAGGTATGCCTATCGGGTTGGCTCTCGGTTTTCTAGACATGTGCAAGTTCCCTTTGCAATGTTCACTATGTTAATGAGTATAGATGAATAACTTTAGTTTACTCTGACCCCACTTTTCCTTACTTTTCTAGGGCTTCACTAACTCTCTTATAGAAGCGTAGTAATGCTGTGCTCGCTAATATGTATTTCATCAACTAGTTACTAATAACCAGTCACTTTTCGAGGAATACTATGAACTTAGCTCAAGCATCTTTTACTAAAACCTTATTGTCTGCAATCGCTATTTTAATGGCTTCTATGGCGGTTTCTGTGCCTGCCCAAGCGGCGCCTTTACCAGTTGTTGTCGCGACGTTTAAATCACTTAATACTTCAATGCAATTTCATACCACACCCAAAGCTTCGTTTAAGGCATCGAATGGAGTTGAGATAGCGATTCATATGCCGCGCACCTCAGATGATAATCGAGTGCTGATTATGGATAAGGATTGGTCAATTATTCCAAACCACCACACCAATGCTAACCACATGGGGATTATTGAAGCTGCCTATGAATATGCTCGTAGCGAGGGACTGAATGTTGAACTACGCAAGGCTGATCAGTTTTACTATGACGGCAGCCATGGCTTTGCTTACGAGGTAGAGGTGAAAGGAGCAAGTAAAAGCTAGGTTTTTTGGCGAATGATATGTTGGCTGGCTGTTATGTGTATTAGTGATGTGTATTTTGCTACTGAAGAGGTTGGAGATTACTCCACTGCTGAATCCTCCTGCTTTAGAAGTAACTGTATAACCTTGTTGCCTGAGGTTAGTGTTAATTTGTGCTCTAACAGCATATTAATGCGCTGTTATTACTAATATAATTTTCGCTTTTACGAGGCGATTATGAAAGCAGTGAACATTACTTGGGAAGCAGGTGAAGAACTTCATCAAGGTGCGACAGATCTGAGTGCTTGGCATGGTTTTAAAGCTTACGGCAATGTTGGTTTTCTCACTCAAGAAGACCTGTCTATTACTGATACCATGCAGCAATGGTTTATTGATAATGAAAAGCGTATTTATGCGCTAGTCTGCGACTACGTTAAGCAAAACTATCAAGAGCTACTTGAAGAGTCAGAGTTTCTCGATGTGTTCGATGAAGATTCAGAAACTTACCCGACACGTGTTGGTGAGGTAAGCGAAGCTGATATGCGGGCTGGGGATATATTTAAGTTAATGCAGCTCTCTGCGTTTGTTTTACACCACCCAGACAAAAATGCGCTAGGGATGATTTTTGAATGTGCTTGGGATGAAGAGCATGGCTTCGGTATTGTGATCCAAGGGGATAAAGTTATTTCGCAAGGATTTGAGCAGGTTGTGTATCGCTCGCTATAACCGTCTGTACAGCTCGGTTTTGTGCACAATAGTGGTGTGAGTAAAAGCTGCTGGTGTTTGTAAATCTTACGGCTAATCACGGCTAGTTTATTGTTTGCTAATGTTGTTAGTGATATGTTGCTGCGGCAATTATTTAATAGCCGTAGCTTTTTGAGCTGCTAAGTACAATTATGACATTGGGAACAGATTATGAATAAGTCAGCACAACTTTTACTCGATCGCCTGGCTATTACAGCCTCTGCATTATGCGCATTACACTGTATCGCTGGGCCTGTGTTATTAGTCGTATTCCCGTCATTACTTGCAATGCCTGTAGGTGATCATTTTTATCATATGTTGATGGTGTGGTTTGTTATTCCAACCAGCTCTATTGCGGTATTAATGGGTTGTACTCGCCATAAAGATCCTAAGGTATTAGTGTTAGCTTTTTTCGGTATTGTTGGCCTTGCTGTTAGCGCGGTTTTTGGACATGACTTCTTAGGTGAAACTGGTGAGAAATTAGCTACTTTAGCTGCAACTTGCTTGTTGGTTGTTGCACATTGGCGTAACTATTCACTTTGCCGCAGTGACTCTTGTGACAATGCTAAAACTGAGAATTAATACCTCTTTTTGATATTGCTTGCCCCATATAAGATAAAACCAGTCAGCTTGCGCTGACTGGTTTTATTTTTAACAAAAATGAGCTTTTACGTTTATTGCGGCGTTAAACCTAGCTGTTTTAGCACTAGCTTAAAGTTCTCGCGACGTTCTTTAACGTTATGAACCTCGCCAGTAGAACAAGTTAAGTTAGGGCAGCCGCGGTTAACGATACCAGATACGTCATCAATAAAGTCTGTTCCTTTCATGCCACCTTCAACGTACTTCTTCAGTTCGTTGTGGTAGTTCCAGTTACCGTATTGACCACTTTCATCTGGGTATGCCTGTACTGAGGTTACCCAGTAAAACAGACCTGCAATCCACTTGATCTCTTTGTTCTCTTCAGAGCTACAAATTAAGCCTGGATTTGAACAGAAATCGAGTTCGGCGTATAGCGGGTTTGCTGGTGGCGCTTCAACCGTTACGCCGTCAATGGTTTGGCCAATAGTTGCTGGGTCAACGTGTGAACGACCTAAGTAGTGGTTTAGGGTACCGAAGTTTTGGCGACCAGTGGTTTGAATCACACCACGACCCCACCAACCACAGCCTTCAACACTTTCTTGGCTGCTGCCATCCCAAATAAACTTACCGGCTTTTTGGTCAACGTAAGTTTTACAGTCGTCACGCTCCCACACTTGCTTAGAGGTATCAACAGAGGTCGGTACATCATTACAGTGACCGTTGTTGGTCCAGCGACCCACATTGCCGTTAACCAATAAGCCACGCTCTTCAAGTACAGAGTTTGGCGCGGCGAATACTGGCGCTGGCGCACCGTACCATTTAGCATGCGTTAACGCGCTCACTTCCATCTTGTTATCACGTGGACAAGAGTAAGCATGGTCTAAACCTGACTCTGGATTGACACCGTAATCTGCATACTTCTGCTCAAGTTGGCCACAACTCGCTGACATTGGGTAATCAGTAGGTGCCCCGTACTTAATCTCTGCCCAGTTGTTCTCATCACAAGCATTGTAGCGAATGGTTTCTTGCATACTTTGTGCTAAGAAAGCCGCAATCGCCACTTTGGCGTATTTGATGTTAGTGGCATCATCTGCATTTTCATCAAGTAACCAGAACTTGTTGCCAGCAACGCCAACGTTATGCATTGCATTCAAGCCTGTCATGAAGTCAGCCCACTTATAAACAGTAGAAGGCACCCATTGTGATTGCGGCGTTTCGTATAAGAAGGCTGTGTTGTTCATGGTATCTTCGGCATTTTCTAATTCACGATTCAATGCGTCGATGATAGTTAGCTGACCATTTTCTGTCGATTCTCCCACATAGTACAGCGGCATTTTAGCTGTTTGGTATTGCTCGATTTTGTTGCTCAACTGCTCGGAGTCTTGGTCAAACAAAATGGCAAATACGTTGCTAAAGGCTGCTTTGCGAAGCTGTGGCTTACTTGTGTGGTTGCCCATAAAGTAGTTTGCCGCTTGCGCTGTTGGGATCTGCGCTAGCATAGCAGGGGTGTTAACAAAGTCAGTGACTTGCTTAACGAACTCTAGCGCGTTGTGCCATTGCTCACTTGATAAGGCGGCTGTTACATCTGATTTAGTGAATGCCACAAAGTCGGCTTTGTTGGCTGCATCAGCTTTATAAAGTTCAAGCTTATCGAGTAAGTCTGCAGTAAATACTGAGGCTTCATCCCAAACAGACTGGCGACCAGAGTGAGTATCGAAAGCAAAATCACCAATGGTTAACGACCAACCGTAAGTCGCTTGCGGTGCAAGCGTGGCAATAATTAACTGGTGCGCTTGCGCCCAACCTTTTAAGTCATTGCTCAGTGCGTTGATATCATCAAGATCAATGCTATTGCCAGTGATATCCATCGCCTTGATTAGCGCATCTTTCACCGCAATAGTGCGAGTTGTTAGCGCGTTATCTTGAGTGGCGTTATCAAGCACATCACTGCTGATGATGAATGATATAGATTCAGCCTGTGCGGCTTGCTCCATGATTGATACAAAGCTGGCTGTTAGCTTGTTTACATCAGTCAGTTCCGCGCTGTTGCTGGTCTCCAGCGTCAATGTCACAGGAGCTGAAGTTGATGGGCTTGCTACCACTAAGGTATTTGGCCAACCTGCCACTTCTAGGCGCACAGGATCCATTGGATTTGGTAGTGAAAGCAGCGGCGCAGTGCCAGGCTCGGTGCCATCACAATTTAAATGTAGCGCCCATGAGGCATCGCTACCCGGTAGGGTTTGCGTCCAGTAAATTGCCGAGTAAGCGATGTTGTTATGCACCATAATGTCGCCACCTGTTGCATGGTTGCCGCGCGTCCAGTCAGGGTAAACATTAAAGTCAGCACACAATCCACCAGGAGGGGTCACTGGTGGGTCGATAATCTCTTCTTCAATGGTGATGTTTACATTGCTTATGGCAGTTAGGCCTTCAGCATCGGTAGCGATCGCTTTTAGGTTGATGCTACCTACTTGTGTCGGCTGCCAATCACAGCTAAACACTTGGCTGTTAGCCGCGTCGAATGCACAAATTTGCTGGTTATTTGCCTTAACAACTAGTTTGCTTAAGTCTTCATCAACGTCGGTGGCGTTAACTGAAATGGCAATGCTTTCGCTATCATTAAAGCTTGCGCCATTGCTTGGGGTGATGAACTTAACCACTGGCGCAGTGAACTCTTCTTCCGCTTCAATAGCAATGCTTACATTTACGGTTGAAGACAGGCCTTCAGCATCGGTAGCAATCGCTTTTAGGCTAACATTACCCGCTTGAGTCGGCTGCCAGTTACAGGCATAAGTCGTTGCATTGGTTGCGTTAAACGAACATATTTGTGCGTTATTGGCTTTAATCACCAGTTTCGTTAAGTCGTCATCAACATCGGTGGCATTAACTGCAATAGCGACGGTGTCTGTTTCATTAAAGATGGCACCATTGTTAGGAGTTATGAATCTCACCGCTGGTGCTGTAAAATCTTCTTCCGTCTCATCTTTTACTGTTACAACAACAGCTTGCTGTTCGATTTTTTGGTTATTTTTATCGAATACAAATACCTTAACTGTCGCGCTGCCTGCTGCAGTCGGTGTCCAGCTTTGCGAATACATGCTCTGACTTGGATTAACGGCTTTTTGCGATAGTTTTTGGTTGTTAGCCCAAAACTCGACTTTAGCTGCTAATTCACCAACAACTTTGGCTTGGATCGCTGTTGCTGTATCTAAGCTTAGTATTTGGCCTGCAACTGGCGCCTGAATAGCTAGCTCGGTTGGCTCAGGATCTGGCTCCCCCGGTTCGCTTGAACACTCAGTTAACTGCCAAAACCATGAATCAGCGCTTGGGGTTTCCCATACGCCTGGATTGTTTTTAGCAATAAAGCACTGGTTAGCATAAGAGACGATATCGCCGTTGTTAACCTTGGTCTGGCCTGGAATAAAGGCAATAATGTCGCCCGGCTCAGGCTCAGGTTCTGGCTCAGGATCGGGGTCTGGCGCAGGCTCGCCCGAGCATTCGCTGGCATCCCAAAACCATGAGCCTGCTTTTGGTGATTCCCAAACGCCTGGGTTGTTTTTAGCAATAAAGCATTCACCATTAAAGGCAACCATATCGCCATTTTGAACTTTTGTTTCTCCCGGAACAAAAGTGATAACACTCGATGTTAACGTTGCGTCAGCTGCATACAGATAACCACTGAACATTACGCTAGTTAAAGCGACAGTTATTTTATTTATTTTTATCAAGATTTAGATCTTCTTTTATTCATTTATCGGTGCAGATAAACGGACTAATTATTTAAGAGATGCGTTATAGATGGACTGTAAATTGATTAGCACATAACCAACACATTCTGTTATCGATTAAAAATGCGTTGCCTATAGCGCTAAAAACATGATTAAGGACGCTGGGTAAATAGCCATGTGAATAGCTAATATAGGAAACACATTCCCGGCGAAGATATCAGGTAGATGTTTGTAATACACTCAGTTTTTAATGCCTTCAAGCTCAATAGAATAAATAAGAGTCAGTTGCTGTTTGATTCGTTAAGTTATTGACTTAAGTCGGAATTTTGACTTTGCTTTTGACGCGAAAATGTTGAGTGTTATGACTGAAATTGAGTGGGTGTGTTTACTCGTAGCGGTATGAAAGATTGATGTTTATAAATAGCTTAATGAGCTATGTAAAATTTATAAGCTGTATATATAAATAGCGTTTTTGAAAACGCTAATTTAATAAATCATTATATGTTTGAACAATTGAATCGCTCTGAGTAGATCAACTTCTTATACTGATTGGTATTATTCCTTCAAACACAGTTTCAATTGCTGAGAAGTGGTTCGGTGAGATACTGGGAGGATTGGTGTTGCGAGGTAAAGCAAAGCGTTAATACATTGGCACCTTATACCAATCAGTATAAACATTTAGTCACTCAGCGAGAGTTTAGCGGTTTTGAGGCAAGGCAACGAGTGAAGAGCATAGTTGTTCTACGTTCAAATTCGTTAACACAGCATCAGAATCGCTAAAACTCGCCAATCTGGAACGTTTTTGGCTGCCTACTTCTGCGTTGAATACCTTATATAAGGGAATAACCATTATTGCAGCTATTCGCCTTGAATTAGTTTGCCAAAAATCGTTCTGAGCTGATCAAATTCTTATACTGATTGGTATTACACTGCAACGAGCTTGTATAAGGTGCCAATATAATCGAGCCTTAGCCAATAGGGTAATGCTTGGCAAGATATTGGATATGAGCTGGCACGATTAGCGCTTTAGGGCGTAATGCTTGTATTCGAGATTGAACCTCAGGCCATGCAATACCTTGCTCTAACATAATGATTGCTGCAACTAGGCCGGTGCGGCCCGAGCCTCCGCGGCAATGAATGGCAAGGGTATTTTTGCCTTCTATAAGCGATAAGATTTGTTGTTTAGCGTGAGCAAAGGCCACATCGAAATCTGCCGCTGGTGCGCAATCATCTTCAATCGGTAATGCAAACCAAGCTAGCCCTTGGCTTTGTATCTCTGTTCCTAAAGTCGGCACGTTCAGCTTAGTCATTTCCTCAGCGGTAACCGTTGAAATGACGGCTACAGCTCCGGCTTCTTTCAAAATGGATACAGACTTTGCAAGATCTGCATCTTTTGTTCCAGGACAAGGAGTAAATATTAAGGTCGCGCCATCATCTAGCGTTAATAAATCATAGGGATGAGACATAAAGATTCCTTCGCATTGTCTTTGAGTTTTCTAATTTACGCAGCTAAGTGTAATTTTAGATTTGCTTAGTTAGCAAGCTGACTTTCGGCGCTCGGCTACTTTTTTATGGATTAGGTACTGGTAACTTGCTGGGGCAGTATGTTAAGCCTGCTTGAGTAAAATAAGGGCTATTTATTGACGGTGTTTTGAAAAGCAAATACAAACCTATATTAATTGAGAGTATTATTTGTGATAAGAAGCATTCAGGCCTCTAATCTCGACTGTAATGTTGGCAGTATGCGGCTTTATTAAAAAGTGATTTAAAAGGGACGATTATGTTGAAGCCGTGGTTTTGGCTATTTAAGAAAGTAAAGACAGATGAGCAGTTCTTTGAGCACCAGCAGGCATTACAAAATATGCTTGATGCAGGGCAGGACATTCATGAGCGTGACGATAAAGGGCGTAGCGCCTTAGAGTACGCTTTTGCTAAACCTTTTCCATGTATGGAACTGGTTTCTTGGCTACTTAATCAATCCTGTTTTGAGGTCTTTAAAGAAGCTAGCCTTTACCCTTATAGCCTTGATTTACCCAAAGGGAGTTTTCAGCTAACTAAAGCCAATAACATGATGGATAAACTGGATGAGTTAATGCCGTCAAAGTTATGCGATCTAACAGGCCTTGCCGAAAACCAACGCTTAGCTCAGCCTTATCTATTACTGTTAAAAAAGTTTGAAGCAGCTAGCTTAACTAATCCATTTCAATCGAGTAGTGCAGACTATAAAGCTGTGTTTATGAGTAAACAGCAAAGTCTGCAGCAGCTGCAACGATTAGAAGATGAATTAGAAGCCCAATTTGGCCTGCTCAGTGTTGGTTTTAATATGCTTGCTGGTGAATACGATAATGAATTTCAAAGTCGTATCGCGGGCTCGCCTTGGCTACCTGAACTTGACTCTGCAATAGCAAGCCAAAACCTACAGGCTATGCAAGCCATTGAAGCTGATAACAATCTAAAACTGGCGCTACAAATAAACTTTGCCGAGCTAGAAGGCCGTCATTCTGCTTTGCCAACTTCAGGCTTGCTGCAGGTTTTTATTCCAGAGCCTGAGGAGGGAGAAGAGCCAGTTGGCCGTTGTGAGACAATATTCTGGACAGAGCTTGAAATGCAATCTCTTAACTGGGTAGAGAAACCTGATAAAGCGATAGCGGGAGACGACTTAGCCCCTTCAGTTTTTGATGTGGCTTTTCGTAAGGCAGGCGCATACCCAATTTGTTGGCAGCCTTATAAACAGTTACCTGACAGCGAAACTCAAATCGCGTTGGCAATAGAAAAAATAGGCTCAATGATCGATTCTGATCTCTACGATAATTTGCCATATGGCTGCGGTTTAATGCCTAGAGTTGCAGAGCTTACTCAGCTAGTGTTTAAGCAAGATGGTAGTTTTAGTGAAGAGCCGTATTTACCTAAAAACCATATCGCGATTTTAAGCTATCTCTACAGTGACTCTGGTAGCTGTATATACAGTATTCCGGCCGATGTATTACGTGGCGATAACACTGACTGGCAACAGCTCGCTTATACTTATTGTCAGGATTAACGCTAAACGAGTTTGGGGTTTTAACTGATCTTTTAATAACTATCCATGATTGATTTATTATGGATAGTTCTCTTATTTGCTTTTCTTTATTTCGCATTCTCGCGCTTAAATTAACTTCTGTTCATCTAACTGACAGGTTGGTTTGTTTACTATTGATGCAATAAAGTTGATATCAAATCAAGCAGCTAGGGTTTTCGTAAAGCTAAAAACCCCAAAGCTTGTGAGTAAATAGAAGGAAAGCTAAATGAAACGTCAGTTATTGCTTTTAAGTGCACTACTTGCACCAATGAGTGTATTCGCCAATATCATCGTTGATAAGACGGGCGTAGAAGAAAAAGACTACGTCTACGATTTACACCAGTGCACCGAATTATCTACTCAAGTACAAAAGCAGGAAACAGAAGGTAGCGCTATGGGTAGTGCCGCTAAAGGTGCTGCAATAGGCAGTGCTGGTAAGGCGATAGCTGGTGGTTCAGGCACTGATGGTGCAAAGCAAGGCGCTGCAATAGGTTTAGGTGTTGGGGTACTTTCTAAAGGTAGAGAGAGACGTAATAATAAAGACGCTTACGCAAATGAACAAAGCATGGTAATAAAGAACTGTATGACAAATCGTGGTTATGTAGTGCTTAATTAATAAAGAATAACGAAGGTTAAAGTAAAGATGCAGCAAGAGTTTCCTATTAGAGTAATGGCCGATGGCAATTTTTCTAACTCACTAACGCCATTGTTGGCAGAGCTGGAAATGTGGGTAAATTTTCAAGCATTAAAAGCCGATTGGTATGGTGATGAAGATTTTATCTTGCTGTTTGATTTTACTTTGGTCAGAACGTTAGAAAAAAATGATCTATCAAAGATGCCTATCGTCAATGAAGAGAGTGTGCAGAATGCTGCTAATGAAAGACGTTGGGTGGTCGAGTCAGGTTATGCTTATGTGTACGACAGTCATCGCCTTGTCACAACGGCTTTAATAGCCGTTGATGATTTACTAAAAGGCGGCGCAGGTATTGAGCAGGCGATCAAAGCTAGGTTACTCGCGGTAGCTAACGCTGTTGGAGCGCTTTATGAGCTGCAGGAATTATCTTAAAGCGTCATTCGCGACTGATATTTTTTCTGCTTATCATCGCACCAGCAATTAGTGCTTTTGCCTTTGTTTAATCTGTGCTATTTCAGCGCTGGTAAGCATGGGCTCTGGGGCAACGAGCATGCTTGTTGGGCAGGCATATTCATTGTCTAAAAGTTTATCAAAAACCTGAAAGTGGCTGCCAGAGACCGTTTGGTATTGGCAGATAAGTAGGTTGTCATCGGTTTTCGATTTTACAAGATTCGCGGTTACTGCTGTATGTGGTGAGGCATGAACGCTGCCCATTGAGATCATCAAGGTTAATGCAATCGTGGTTAGTGATTTTATAGTGGTTGCTAGCACATTAGTTAATTGCGTCATTTTTAGCTCTCTTAACCATCCTTATTTAAGTATTAATATACCGGCAGTATGCTGTACTGAAACTTAACCGTTTGTCGTAGGGTTTATTTTATTACTATGTATTTATTTAGCATTTTTAATTTTTAAATTAACCAGGCACAGATTATCTACCACAATTTTCAGTTGTTAACTTCTGGTGGCTGCTTGTTAATCATTAGTTGTTAGTTGTAACGACTCATGTCAGGAGTCACAAAAAGACACGACAGATCTTTCTTTTCTTATACACCTGTTTAGACTCCGTCCTAAGCTCAAATCAATTGAGCTAAATATAATAAATAATTAAAGATGGGTCACAATATGAAATTACTAAAAACTGCTGCAGCTATAGCTGTAGGTGTTGCACTTCTTACCGGTTGTAATGACGATGACGTAAAGTATGTAGACCATACTGAAGTTAAAATTGCTACTTATAACCTTTCTTTTGATCGTAATACATTTGAAGACTTAGTTGCTGAAATGGAGCTGAGCTCTGCTGATCAGACTACATTAGTTGAAGCTTACCTTGCAGACAAAGATGCAATGGAACCTGCTGATAAAACGACAGCTGAAAAAGTGATTCAAATCCGCAACGTTGCCGCCATTATTCAAAAGACTCGCCCAGATGTGCTAATGATGGGTGAATATAACAATGATGGCACAGGTGAAGATTTATCTGCACTTAAAGGCTTCCAAGAAAACTACCTATCAGTTGCACAAAGTATTGACGGTGCAGGCGGCGAAGCAGATCTAGAGCCAATTGAATACCCATTTGCTGAAAGTTACGGCACTAACACAGGCCTATTAAGTGGCTTTGACTTGAATAATGATGGCTATGTAGCGACTGAAGCTGATGTTGGTACAAATGAATATGGCAATGACTCTTGGGGCTATGGTAAGTACCATGGGCAATACGCGTTTGCGTTAATGTCTAAGTATGAAATCGATACTAAAAATACCCGTACTTTCCAGAAGTTCAAATGGAAAGATCTTGAAGGTGCTGAAAACCCGTTACTAGACGGTGAAAACTGGTATACAGATGAAGAGTGGCAGCAAATGACACTTTCATCTAAAAACCACGTCGATGCACCTATTTTAGTGCCGACTAAAGATGGCACTGAAACCATCCACATTCTTATGTCTCACCCAACTCCACCAGTATTTGATACTGGTAAGAACAAGCTACAAAACGCAGCTGAGGTTGAGTTCTGGCATAACTATGTAACTAATGCTCAAGATTTTTATGACGATGCAGGTAACAAGGGCGCGCTTACCGAAGGTGCACACTTTGTTATCGTAGGTGATCAAAACCTTGATGCGGCAACAGGTGCTGGTGACGGCTTTACTGAAGTGATGGCTGCGTTACATGCAGACCCTGTAGTAAATCAAAACGTAACTAATGGTGATTTGTACCCAACAAGTTATGGTGCTGCTGAGTATGCTGCTGACAGAAGTTCTGCTCACCCATTCCCGAATCGTATTACGGCTGAATTCCACAACCCTTACGGCGGTATTAATGCTGACCACGCAATTCCTTCAGCGTCGCTAAACATTGTTGATTCAGGTGTGTACTGGCAAGCTACTTACCAAGAAGGCCGCATGCTATTTAACGATCTGCGCATCGGTAAGTACGGTACTGGTAAAGATATCTCTTCAGACCATCGTATGGTTTGGGTTAAAGCTCAATTCTAATGAGTTTTAATTAAGCGCAAAGCCCCGACTTATCGGGGCTTTTTTTGTAGTTTAAGTAGAATGATCTGCTTAAACTAGACGAAGTTAGTTAGCCAAATTCATTATAGCCATCAACGGGTATAAAGCTGATCCCTTTAGGTTGAAATTGTATTATTTTATTAACAATACTTTTGTGAAAAAACAGCTTATCTTTCCATCCACTATCTCTGAATATTAGCCTTTTCTCTAGAGCGATTTTATTTAATGTTTGCTCATCTAACACCAGTTTGTTCATTCCAGAAATAAACTCGCCGCCATTAAATTCATCATAGAAATCGAATTCACTTTGCTGGCGATCAATGGCTTTTATCTCGTTTTCAACTTGCAGCATTTGATACAGGTGCTCACCTTGATCAAATAAGTTTACTTGAACCCAATTGGTGCCGTGGATATCACTAAGCTCTAATTGTTGGAATAACGGCAACTTAATGCTTAGTCCTGGTACTAAAAAGATATCAGCGAGTTGATGTACATCGTCACCTGTAAATTTTACGATTAGGGGTACAGGCTCTACCGGGTGGGTGAACATATTGCTAGGGATAACACCTGAGTATTCATCGGGAAAGTCATAAAAAGGGACGTTCGTGTTCTCGACTGCGAAAAAGTACTCGCTCATTATTTGACTTCCTGGTGTGGTGGACAATTGCGTCAGCTGCTCGACAGACTTTAACATAACCAGCTCTAAACACATTATTGAATGATATATTTACCATTCAATATGTTTTGATTTTTGATGACTTTAATTTTTTATTAGTGCTTCATCATTCGGTTAAGCTGATTCTTTTCTGCTTGGGTTAACATAGGTTCAGGGGAAACCTGCATGTTGGTTGGGCAGCTTGTCTCCTTGTCTAAAACCTTATCGAACACCTGAAAATGGCTAGCAGAAATTGTGCGATATTGGCAGATTAGCAAATTATCTTCAGTGTTAGATTTTACCAAGTTTGCGGTTACTGCTGTATTGGGCGAGGCGTGAGCGTTGCCGATTGAGAGTGCCAAGGCTAGAGCTAACGTGATTACCGTTTTTGATGCAGTAGTAAACATATTCACAGTTGTCGATAACAGCTTAGTTAATTGCTTCATCTATCGCCTCTACTTAATCATCCTTATCTGATACTTACTATAAAGGCAGAATGCTGTACGGAAACTTAATGCATGCTTGTATCTGTTCTAACTAAGAAGAAGTACAAAAGCGAGCGAACTCGCGGCAATAGTATTATGACAACTATCACCGCTGCAACGATGTGTACGTTCAACATATCAATATGCTAATGATGACGGCTTAAGTGAGCAGGTATTAGGTGTTAAGCATGCCCAGAGAGGGCTTTAGCGTTGTTACCGTTAAACTGTATTTTATGAACACTCCCTTGGTTTGAAAGTTTGTTGAGATTTACGGTTTAAGTCCACTGTTATTTATTGTTTTATCTGTTACTTTGTTGACGCCGTATTTATATGTTTGCAGATGCCAATAGCAAGGCGATTGTTAACTTGACGCTATCAAAAAAGCTAGCTAAGCGTAGCCAATAATTTTGGCTATTGTTGATCTAAATAGGTTTGCTGAACCCGAGCCTATCTTACTCTAGAGTTTATCGATGATAAAACCAGCACATTTGTT
This sequence comes from Shewanella sp. 10N.261.52.F9, assembly GCF_041471165.1. Lineage (NCBI taxonomy): Bacteria > Pseudomonadati > Pseudomonadota > Gammaproteobacteria > Alteromonadales > Shewanellaceae > Shewanella > Shewanella sp. 10N.261.52.F9. The sequence goes on along the minus strand of NZ_JBFRNX010000001.1, from coordinate 169,188 downwards.
TCTTTTAGCACTGCCTTTAGTTGTTCTGCAGGGCTGCAATACAACTTATCAACCACCACAGTCCACATCTGTCGAAGCTAATGCCAACAGCCTATTTGTTGAGGCAAACCTGTACCAACATACTGGTGAATACGATAAAGAATATGATCTTTTACAGCAGATCATCACAACTTATCCTAGCACCCGTGCTGCTGTTGTTAGCTCATTGGAAATAGGTAAGTTAACCGACAAAGTGTTTAATGGCGGCATAAAAAAAGATAGCGATAAGTATCCGCAATCCAGCTACCAAGACTTACTGAGGTCATTATCTAAGGCATTGAAAAGTAAAGATGCTAATTATCTGGTTTATCATTTAAGTCAATATGCAAACCTTCCTGATGTAGACGTTGATCAGGATATTATCGAAACCATGCAAAGCTTGTTAGATACTAATGATCCTCGAGTCACCTCTATAATCGATAATATCAATCTGCTGTTAGATAACGATGTTCAGCCTGAATTTTATGAGGTGCGCGAAAAGCAAGTTGCAGTGCTTTATAAAATGCATTGGCAAGACGTTAGAGGGTTTAGATTGATTAAAGCCAATAATAATTACTATTGGCACGTAAGATAATGGCAAAGGCTTCTAAGATAATGAAAAAACACATTCGCTTAATTAACACGCTATTGAGTGCATCCTTGTTACTGTTAACCCTTAGTTATACCAGTTTGAGCTTTGCTGCTGTCGATGCAGCTAATGCTGTTAATCTTGAGTTTGTTACTGCAAAACAGCTGGAAGATAGCATCCAGTTAAATCAGGCTTATGAAAAATACCAACAAATTTCCGAGCAATATAGCGAGTCAGTAATCGGAAAGTTGAGTAAAATTCGACTCAATGAGCTCGATACTCAAGTATTTAGAAATGGCGTTAAAGTGGATAATGACACCTATCCTCAGGCGAGTAAGTTGGCGCTAATTAACTCTGTGGTTAAAGCACTATCGAACCATGACTATCAATATTTTTTTGCTCACTTAGTCATGCCAGAAAATGGAACTGTATATTTTGAAGGGGTGGAGCAAGAGGAGTATAACAAGCTTATTAAGCAAGTCTCTGGGCTAAAGGCCGATATTCGCGAACGCCTTATTAATGATTACAAAGCCATTGCCGTGAGTTTACAAAACGAAACCGAAACGTCATTTGCTAGTGCAATCATTAATGCAGAACAGAGCCAATTTAACCTATCGATAAATGGTTGTTTTACCGCTGATTCGATTAACACTTGTTATAACTATCGAACAGCGCAAGGTCACCGCCACATCATCTTGGAGCAAGCGGGCCGCTTCTATTTATCAGGGGTATAATCGCTAATACGGCTGTGAGCAAATAAAAGGACGCGAGTTAGCGTCCTTTATCATGATGTTAAGTCGTGCGTTGTAGGCAGATTTTTATTAATCAGCCTGCATCCAATCAACTTTGACGCCTGCTTGGGCAAACATATCTTCGCTGATCTTAATTTTGTCGCCCCAGCGTGACTGAAAATCTTCGCTTGGCATTGGGCTGTGTACAGTGCTTAAGCCTGTTTGGATGATTTTTGCCGCGCAGTTAGGGCAAGGAAAGTGCGTTACCCAAATCTCACAACCACTAAGGTCACGCTTAGCGTAAAGAATCGCGTTTTCTTCGGCATGCAGAGTTTTGAGCAGCTTCATCTCACGGTTGTCGGTTTCCGCGCTATCAGACACACCATGTGGATAACCATTAAAACCTAAAGAAACAATTCGGTTATTTTCAGTGATCACCGCGCCCACTTGAGTAGAGGGATCTTTACTCCAAGATGCAACGAGCTCGGCCATCTGTAAAAAACGTGTCGCCCATTTTGTCATCATCGAATTGAAACTCCTAAATCTATGCTATTGAATAAACCGCTCAAACTAGCTGTTATTCTCTATGCAGAACAATGATAAATCAACAAATAAGCCATCCAATAAGCAATAAGACTGCCCAGAGTCTGTGGTTAATGTGTATTTTTGGCATTTATTTGATGTAAGCCAACGATTAAGGTCGCTACTTAGGTTTATGATCTTTGCCTATTTTGCATAACAGAAGTTGCTCACAGATGACCAAGATCAATCCACAACGACTCGTTGAACATTTTATCTCACTAGTGAAAATAGACAGTGAATCAGGCAATGAAGAAGCAGTGGCTGAGGCGTTGGCTGAGCAGCTTGGCGAGCTGGGTTTTGAAGTGACTAAACTTGCGGTGCCTGGTGAAATCACAAATGGCTTTAATATCTACGGCAAGTTAGCTGGGTCACTTGCTGGCAGTATTGCTTTCAGCAGCCATATGGACACAGTAACGCCTGGTAATGGCATTGAGCCAGTTATTGAAGACGGTATTATTCGCTCTAAAGGCGACACCATTTTAGGTGGTGATGACAAGTCAGGTATTGCCGCGGTGATGGAGGCTATTCGCTGTATCCAAGAGCAGGGCGAAGCGCATAAAACGATTGAAGTCGCGTTTACTGTGTTTGAAGAGCGTGGCATGCATGGCGCTAAGAGTTTTGATATCAGTAAGATTGAATCAAGCCAAGCTATCGTACTCGATTCTGGTGGCCCTATTGGCACAATTATAACCACTGCGCCGGGTCAGCAGAGCTTAAAAATCACCATTAAAGGCAAACCCGCTCATGCTGGTCTAGAACCTGAAGCAGGTGTAAATGCCTTAACTGTGGCTGCCGATGCAATTAGTAAGATGCAGCTTAGCCGCATTGATGAAGAAACAACGGCTAACATTGGTGTGGTACAAGGTGGGCAGGCAACCAACATTGTGATGCCAGAGCTGTATATTGAAGCTGAAGCGCGCTCACTTAATGATGACAAACTGGCTAAACAAGTTGCTCATATGGTGTCGACTTTTGAAGCGGCGGCGCAAAAGCATGGCGCTATTGTAGAGATTGACTCAAGTCGCTCTTATAACGCGTACCATATTGCTGATGATGACGCGCATGTGTTAGAGATTAAAGACACGTTTGCCGCTATTGGCATTGATGCTATGACCAAGCCGACTGGCGGTGGTTCGGACGCCAACATCTTTAACGCTAATGGCTTAAAGACGGTTAACTTATCAACGGGGATGGCTAAAGTGCACACCACCGATGAGTTTATTGCGGTTGCCGATATGGTGGCGATAACTGACTTCATTCATTGTTATCTAACCCGCTAATTACTCATTTTAGTCATAAAAAAGCTCGGCTTAAGCCGAGCTTTTTTGTTTGATGGGATGGTAATTAGCTACTTCTTGGCATGCTTATCTAAATATTCCAGTACCAGTTTTTGATCGGCTGCATTTAGCCCTGAGCGTGGAAACATACTTTTGGTGATCCCTTTCCATTGATTGATGGTGTATTCATCAGGATGAGGAGAAGCATGGCATAGGCTACAGCTGCCATAGAAGAGTGTTTCACCTTTTGATTGGGTACCTTTTTTATTACCACTCACCGCTTTTAGGCGTGTGCCAAGCTGCAGGCTCCATATATCAACCGCATTTTTGGCTGTCATTATTTTTGGTGGAGTGTAGGCGAGGTTTTCCGATTGTGGGTCAGTGCATTTTTTGAAATAGGCTAAACAGGTATTAGCACTGGTTGCTTGGCTTAATCCACTGCAGGGCTTACTTGAGGTTAGCATGTTGATTGAGCCCGAATTACAGCGACCTTTATCATCAAGTTGCAGCCAGGCGCCTTCATGAATGTAAATCACTCCTGGCATGCAATCGGCGATGATTTTTGCGCCGCACAGAGTTATACCGCGATCATTATAAACTTCGATTATATCGCCCTCTTTTACGCCCCTTTCTTTTGCGTCTGCAGCATTGATCATGGCAATTTGTCGACCTGCTACAGACTCGTGGGAATTGACCTCTGTATTGGCCATTTGTGAATGAAGCCGCATCCAAGGGTGTGGGCTGAGCACTTGGACTTGTCCCTCTTTTGCATTGCCTAGCCACTCAAACGGTGGCATCCATTTAGGCATTCCGGGACAATCTGCGATGTTAAAGGCATCAATGGTTGAGCTATACAGTTCAATTTTTCCTGAAGGCGTGTGCAGAGGGTGCTTGTTGGGATTTTGATAGAAGTCTGCGTGACGTACATAAGCATCAGCCGCTTTTGGCGTGGCTAAATGGCTGATGCCATTGTTCCAGAAGGTATTAAAGTCATCGGGGCCGTCGGAATTTTCATAAGAGTGGCGCAAATGCTCCATCATGGTTTTGCCGCCAGTGTACTGGTCATGCACGTTAAACATAAATGCAAGTCGCGAGAAGATCTCGTAATCATCTAAGCTTTCGCCAACAGGTTCAATTACCTGTTTCATCGCATAAATTTTATTATTGCTATAGGTGCCACCAGAGCTCATATCGTTACGCTCAAGTGTCGTGGTAGAGGGGAGCACGATATCGGCATAGCGAGAAGAAGCGCACCACCATGGATCTTGGCAAATTACCGTATCGACTTTTTCTAAGGCTTTAATTAATTCGTTGGTGTTCTGTTGATGGGACATTAAGTTATTGCCAGAGTTATAAATTAACTTAGTGTCGGGGAAGGTTTTTGGGCTGCCATCACGGCTAAACGCCTTACCGGGGTTATTGAGCATTTCTGAAATTAGTACTACAGGAACTGTCTTGGTGACTGGATTTCGCCCTTGAGATAATCCGATAGGCATGCGCGTGCCTGATTGCGGCATGCCGCCACAGCCATAATGCCAGCTAAAACCACAGCCCACACCGGGTTTACCAATTTTACCCGCCATGGCTGTGAAGTTAATGATAGCCCAGTGGATCATCTCGCCATGATCGGCTCGCTGTAGTGACCAGCCCGCAGCAATTTGAGTGCGTTTAGTCACCATGATTTCGGCAAGCTCAATAATTTGTGCTGTACTTAGCCCTGTAATAGCTGCTGCCCATTCAGGGGTTTTCTTTATGCCGTCTTCACTACCATCGAGGTAGGCAAGATACTTATCAAATCCTGTGGTGTATTTGTCTAGGTAGGCTTGATCATGTTGCTTGCTGCTATATAAATGGTATGACATCGCTGTAAATAGCGCGGTATCTGTACCGGGGCGAATATGGATAACTTCACTATCAAGGTGATTATCTGAGTAGGTTTTCTGTGGATTGATAGAGATAAACTTGATGCCTTTTTTAGCAAAATCTAGCCAATGCTGATGCATCTGATGATCCGCAACCGTAAATTCAATACGGTTGGTTTTAAAGGGGTCACAACCGACAAAGATAAAGACTTGGGTATTTTTTCCGATAACCTCCCAAGCGGTTTGCGGAGAGTAGACCTCTAAGTCGCCAATAATGTGGGGCAATATCACTTCTGATGCGCCCGCGGAATAATCGCCACTGCAGCTACTTTGCCCCCCGATAAGATTAAAAAATCGACCTTGTAAGGTTTGTGGACGCATCAAGCCTGAATGAGACCAGCCTCCGTATGAGGAGCTGAAAATAGCTTCATTACCGTGTTCTTGAATGGTCTTTGCGATGGCATAAGAGGTCAGTGCTATAGCAGTTTTCCAGTCCACCCGCACAAAAGGTTCCTTACCGCGCAACTCTGGCTTGTGATCACCTAATGGGTTGTCATAAAAGGATTTACGCACCATGGGGTACATAATGCGCGTATCACTGTAGGTACGGCCTAATACGCCCTTAGTTAGCATCTCTGTTGGAAACTCATCAATATCGTTGATGGGCTGAATGCCAATGAGTTTGCCGTTTTTAACCACGGCTTTGAATGGACCGTAGTGAGAAGCATGATGGATAACTTGGGTATCATCTGCAAATACTTTGCTCGCAGGGAATAAAGTCAGCCCTTGGGCAGCGAAAGCTGAGGCTAATGAAGCTTTCAAAAAGTGACGTCTTGATATTGCCATGTTTTATTCCTAATTAAACTGCCTGCAACCCCGCTTATCGTGCTCCCCATATCGTCACTGTTCGAATGCGGTTTCTGTCATCTAATAGCGGATTCTTGTGTCTGTTTTTTAAACTTTAACTATCATTATTGTAGTTCAAGATAAAAAGCTGACACGGATTTAAAAGATGGAATATCAATATGAAGAGAGCTTGGCATTTTCTTACTAAACCGAGTGCTAAATACTCGGTTTTTACTATTGCGCTTATTGCAGTCGTTATGACTCTCGTTGGTGTGTTTGTATTTCATGAGTCGGTTGAATATAGCTCGAGCACCGAGTTTTGCGTTTCCTGTCATTCAATGGATGAGAACTACAATGAATATAAAAATACCATTCACTTTAAAAATGCCGCAGGAGTGCGGGCTGAATGCCGTAATTGCCATATTCCGGAAGATAACCCGATAGACTTTCTTAAAGCCAAGATCGGCGGTTTAGGTGATATTTATAGCGAGTATATTTCTGGTGATGTCGATACTCCCTTAAAGTTTGAGCAACACAGACAAAAGATGGCTGAAGATGTTTGGAAAATGATGGCTGACACTAACTCAGCACCCTGTAAAAGCTGCCACACTTATGATGCTATGGATCATGCCAAGCAATCACCAGCAGCGGCTGCAGCCATGACCGGTGCTGCAGCTAAAAATATGAACTGTATCGAGTGTCATAAAGGCATCGCGCATCAGTTGCCGATGGTGAGTGAGAAGTTTCATGAGGTGTTTAAACAGTTAAAAGCAAATTCAGCTATAGCGCCGTCAGTCACCACGCTTTACACATTAACGGAGAAGCAACTCTATAGAGATCCAGATGAAAGTGGCACCAATGAAGGAATGCTGTTACCTGCATCTACTGTAACTGTGTTAGCGACTAAAAATGACATGTTGCAGATTAAATTTTCCGGCTGGCATGAAAAGTCTGCTCAAAGTGGCATTATTACTCAAGAGCTTGGAAAATTGATAAGTGTTGCTAAGTTGAAAGAGTCTGCTAAAGCGACAGAGAAACTGATCCAAGAAAAACGCGACCCAACCACCGGGATGATGTGGCAACAGGTTGAGGTAACAGCCTGGATTACCCAGACTTACTTGCAACCTAACATCGACTCTATTTGGCAATATGCTGAAGGTATGTATAACGAGACTTGTAGTGCCTGCCATGCTGTGACAGCCCCAGATTTCTTACCAGCAAATCAGTGGATAAGCTCGTTAAAGTCGATGAAGCCTTATAACTCTCTCACGCCGACAGAGGAACAGACGCTGCTAAAGTATTTACAAGTGCATGGGAAAGACATGATGAGGTCAAACTGATACGGCTTTTGTTTATTATGGTATAGCGTTAGAAATACAAAAAAGCTCGGCTTAAGCCGAGCTTTTTTGTTTATGAAGATTGCTGTTCAAATATTAAAACAGATCCGCGTTTAGCCATAAGTGACACAAGATACTCGCTGCATAACCAAGGGCAATTACTGGCATCCATTTTAGGTGGCCAAAGAAGGTGTATTTACCGTGGGCGGCGCCCATTAGTGCCACACCAGCCGCGGAACCGATAGATAACATACTGCCGCCAACGCCTGCGGTTAAGGTCACTAGCAGCCAGTTACCTAGACTAAGTTCTGGCTGCATGGTGAGTACCGCAAACATGACTGGAATATTATCGACAATGGCTGAGAGGATACCGACCATCACATTAGCCCAGACTGGGTCCCACTGGTTGTACATTACATCTGAAACCATGCCGAGATAACCCAGTAAACTTAGGCCGCCAACACACATCACTACGCCATAGAAGAACAGTAAGGTGTCCCACTCTGCGTGCGATACACGTTTAAATACATCAAATGGAACCACTGAACCTAAGCGTTTTAGTGCAGTTTCATCTTTATTGGCTAAGGCAACGGCCTTCTTTTTCTCTAACGAGCGTGGCAAGGTTTTGCGTAGGTAAAAACCAAAGAACTGCAAATAACCTAGACCCATCATCATGCCAATAACTGGCGGGAAGTGGACTAAAGCGTGGAAGCTTACGGCTGTGGCAATGGTTAGAATAAATAGCGCGACAATGCGTTTGGCACCACGTTTAAGCTCGACCTTCTCATTCGCACAATCGGGCTTAGTTTTAGGTACAAAGAACGACATGATCACTGCCGGAATAATGTAATTAACCAGCGATGGAATAAACAAGTTTGTAAATTCAACAAAGCTGACTAAGCCTGTTTGCCACACCATTAAGGTTGTGATGTCGCCAAATGGACTGAATGCGCCGCCTGCGTTGGCTGCGACTACAATATTAATACAGGCGATATTAATAAACTTTAAATTGTCTCCACCGACTTTCATAACAACGGCACACATTAACAGAGCGGTTGTAAGGTTATCCGCGATAGGTGAAATAACAAAAGACAGGAAACCTGTTAGCCAAAATAAGGTGCGGAAATTAAAGCCTTTGCTGACCATCCATGCTTGCAAACTATCAAACAATCGCCTTTCTTCCATGGCGCTGATATAGGTCATTGCAACCAGTAAGAATAGCAATAGTTCAGAGTATTCTAGTAAGTTATGCTCTAAGGCCTGTTTAGCCACTTCAATCTGGCCTTGTTGTTGATAAGCAAAACCTATCATCAACCAGATAATGCCGGCAGCTAACAGTACGGGTTTCGATTTACGTAGTTGTAAATACTCTTCTCCCATCACTAAACAATAAGCCAGAAAAAATATGATTAATGCTGCATAACCTACACCCGATTGTGTTAAATCCAGTCCAGCGTCGCTGGCAAAAACGGGTGTTGCTAGTCCCCAGCATAGTATGGCTAATATTAAATGACTGACTCTCATGTGACTTCTCGACTCCTTGAAGGCATTAAGTAGTTTTATAACAATGCATTACGAATTAAATCAGATAACTAACTCATGCATTGTTAAGTAATGGTGCTATTTTTGTTGCGCATTTTAACGTGAATGGGGAGAACAATACAGGTGAATAGGGGATTTGTAGTTAGGACTTTAGTGTATGAGACCGTGAGTAATGCAATACAAATGCGGGATTGGCCACCAAAAAGGCGAGTCGGGTGAGGTAGTGAGAACAGACATTGGCGCGGTTTAGTTGAACCGAGCCAATGTTATAAGGAATGTTAGATAATAAACTCTAGATAATAAACTTAGCGATAAAGTTACCTACATTGCCAAAGCTTGCTATACCCATTCCCAATACAATCACAACTCCCATGAGCGACAAGTAAAATGGGTGCTTATAGTCACCAACAATGTCTTTACGACGAGTGGCTGCAAGCATAAATGCCAGAACGATAGGTAAAATTAAGCTATTGATTAAGCCTGCTAGCATCAGCAGTAAAATAGGCATATCCATCAATATAGTGCCAACGCTGGTGAATATGATAAAACCGATGCAGCACGCTTTTTCTTGGCGCTTAATTACAGGGAATAGGGTTTTAACTAAAGACACTGCCATATATGAATTACCTACAACTGAGGTAATCGAGGCGACAAATAGTACTAGACCAAAAATAAAATAACCTAAATCACCAGCGCCTTGTTTGAACGCATCGGCTGCAGGGTTACTTGTATCTAAAACGCCGCCAGCTGCAATAACGCCAAATACTGCTAAGAACAATAAGATTCGGATAACCACGGCAATTGAGATCCCCGCCCAAGCAGCAGACTTAATTGCGCCTATGTTGTCTTTGCCTTGCAGTCCTATATCAACCAATCTTTGCGCGCCAGTATAGTATCCGCCCACTGCGCCGCCGACGATGGTAAGCGTTGGTAGTATTAGGTTACCAATATCAACAGGCATGACCGCAGCGGTTAAAGTTTCCCCCATAGGTGGTAAGCTAGTCATGGCAACATAGGCGATTAGAATTATCATAAATAGGCCTAAATAACGGGCCATTTGATCCATGCGCTTTGAGGCGTTATGCAAAACAAACAGTAGGCAACCTACTACGCCAGTAAATAGTGCTCCCCAGATGGTATCAACACCGGTTAGCACATTTAACCCTAGTGCAGCACCGCTGACGTTACCAAAGTTAAAAGCCACAGCACCAAGAGCTAATAAAATACCGATAAAATAACCTGCACCCGGGGCAATTTTATTCGCGATATCTTGGATCCGTAAACCAGAAACTCCAACAATACGCCATAGGTTCATGACAATGGCAAATGTGATAAACATTGAGGCAAAAACAGGGAATGCCATATCTATTTTATAGATATTGGTGAACACGGCCGTTTGGGTTAAGAAACCTGGGCCAACTGATGTCATTGCCATTAAAAAGGCAACACTAAGAATTGCTTTATTTTTCCAAGCGTGAGTATTTGTTACGCTAGTTGTAGGTGTTATTTTAGGTGCGGTTTGGCTGGTCATTCTGGTCTCAAAAATGGTTGTCTCTCACTTTATAAAAATAGAGAAACAACTGACCGAGATCAGCTGATATAGAGCAAAAAGAAAAGATAGGGTAAGCCGCAGCGGGCCGCTTTTTGCTGGGGGCGGATATTAATGATTACCTATAAGCAAGTCAACAAATTCATGGTTAATTTCAGAGGACTAGTCAATTTTAGCCATGAATATCTTGGGCATTGTAGGTTGATTGTATATCCGTTTTTTTAGAGAGTGCTAAATGAATGATGTCGATTCAAGCCGCTATAAATAAGAGCATATTTATGGTTCGTTGATAACGTGTTCTGATTGGGCTTATTGACGTGAATAACGCTCTGAGCGATAACTTAATCAGGGTTAACATGCTGGGGTCACTATGGGTACTAAAGTTAGAAAAGATAATTGCTATCGAATCACCATTGAAGAAATTGGCATAGATGAGCAAGTTAAGGGGAGGACATTAGAGTTTGAGTTGGAAGATAGAGAAGATCTGTTCAAAATTGTTGAAAGCCTCAAACAAGCGAGTGGTTTAGATGCATCATTGGCGACTAGAGTCGGAGTTGCATTACGTCTATTAGGGCCTGTGATGATGGGGGATCGTAAACATCCATTGTTTGTGGATTTTATGCCGCACTTTAAAACGTTTATGCAGCATCTGAAAAACACGGTGAAGAACAATAAACCTGCAGATACTCGTGATTCTTAGGTTTTTTATAAGAGTATGCTTGTTATTGGTTGAGAGAAAAGCTGGACTCAATAGTGAAAAAAGTTTGTGTCTTGAATACTGGCGAGAATCCACTAACATTTGTGACGGTCGCTATTGAGCATAGGCCTTGTATTGCCTACAATAGCGCACTTTTTATTTACAGCAATTTATACTACAGGCCAGGATTATGACTGACACTACTGCAAAACCAGCATTACCAGATCGTCTTTCAGTTAACCCACGTAGCCCACATCATGTGGAAGCTATTTTTGAATTCGATATCGGTATTACGGTTAACGGTAAAGAGCGTTTTGATGTTGAAGAATACTGCATCAGCGAAGGTTGGGTTAAAGTGCCTTCTCACAAAGCATTAGACCGTCGTGGTCAGCCTTTGATGATCACTGTAAAAGGCACTATTGAAGCATTTTATAAGTAAACATAAGCTTTTATTATGCTTAATCAATTAAAAGGTCGCGTTAGCGGCCTTTTTTGTTGGCGTAATTTTGTTGTTATTAACTCATTAAAGGTAAACTGCTTTTGATACTGATTGGTATTGTCATTTCGCTGATATATATTGGTTAATCTAACCGAGTAAACAGCACAAAGTAGAGGGCTTGAATGTCTTTAGCCAAAATTATCGCTAGTATTATCTTCCTTGTTTCCCCCATGGCTTTTGCCAATATCAGTTTAGCGCGCGAACAACCTCAGCTCCAAACTCATAAGCTTAGCTTAAATGCCTTTGAAAATATTGATAAAGCGCTGCCTTTACCACCTGAACTGCTGACAAAGATATATCCTGACGTTGCCGTTATCCGTTTAAATAAAGCAAAAGATTTGATTGCAGAGTTTGACAATAATCACTATCAACTGAGCACTGTACTCCAAAGCCAACAGCTCCCTAGTTACTTTATTGAAAACCTACCTAATGATTTAAATGAGCTTACGGTAGCGAATAAAATCTCAGGTTTTATTCGTTTAATGTTACCGACGATTAAGGCGGTTAATAACCAGTTATTACGAGTCAGAGCGCAGGTTATTACGCTATCAGCAAAGCCTAAATCACAGTGGTCGGCAGCGGAAACTCAGTGGTTACAAGGCTTGTTTGATACATATCTTGTGGAGTCTGAAAATATTGATGAGCTTTTGCTGCGGCTCGATATAGTGCCTACTGGTATGGTGCTGGCTCAGGCGATAGATGAAAGTGGCTGGGGCAGCAGTTATTTTGCTAAAGCTGGCAATAACCTGTTCGGTGAGCATTTATCACAAAGCGGTGGGGACTATTTAACGACGCCTGGTGGCCATGTAAAGGTGGCTGCTTTTGCTAATTTGTACCAAAGTACGGCGAGTTACATGCATAACCTGAATACGACTTTAGCGTATCAAGAGCTTAGAATATTACGCCGCGCTTTAGCGCAGAAAAATCAATTAACAGGTTATGAGTTGGTGCAAGCTTTGACTCATTACTCGACCAGAGGCCAAGCATACGTAGATAACCTGCGCGCATTGATTAAGCGACATAGTTTAGATAGTTACGCTAAAGCAAATTTACTTGAAACTGGTAGCAAGCGTTATCGGTTTAGTGAACCGATTAAGCGGTAATTTTCTAAGTTAAAATAATACTAACGAGAGATTTTTTGTGGACTCTATTACTCAAGCGGCGTTAGGCGCCACGGTTGCTGGCGTTATAGCGGGGAAACGTTGCAATGCTAAAGTATTGCTTGCAGGTGCATTGCTTGGCACTTTACCTGATTTGGATGTATTTATTGATTACGGTGATGATATTAGTAATACCGTTAAGCATCGTGGTTTCTCACATTCGTTATTAATATTATTGCCGTTTTCTTTATTGCTAGCTGGTTTATTTAAACGTTTTAAACCGTTAGCCGATTGGTCATTTTCTCGGTTGTGGTTTCTTATTGCTGCGAGCTTAATCACTCATCCACTACTAGATACGTTTACGAGTTATGGCACCCAGTTACTCTGGCCCATTGCAGGTTATTATTCGTTGTCGAGCGTGTTTATTATTGACCCCTTGTATACCTTGCCATTACTTATTGCTATTGGCGTTGGCTTAGTAAAACGGCCATTACTGAGTCGGTGCTGCGCGATTGGCTTGATACTATCATCAGTCTATTTGGGTTGGACACTGTTTGCCAAAGGGCTGGTTGAGAACCGAGCTGAAGCTAGCATCGCTGCGGTATCGATAAATGCAGATGCTGTTTTTATTACGCCAACGCCGTTAAATACCTTGTTGTGGCGAGTGGTGATCCTCGACGGCGAACGTTATTGGGAGGGCTTAGCATCGGTATTAGATAATCAACCTAATATCGAGTTTATCGCTCAGCCTAAGGGTCAGTGGCCGTTAGCTGTAGAGCCTCGTGAGCTGACAGCACTACAAACCTTTACTCATGATTTTGTGCGCTATGACGTGCAAGCTGACGATTTGGTTGTGAGTGATTTACGCTTGGGTATGTTTGGTAACTTGGCCTTTAAGTTCAAGTTTGCAGAGCTAGGCGATAATGGTAAGTGGCAACCGATACTGCCCACTCGCTTGCCTCAAGGTACTATTAGAGGTGATATGAGCAAGCTACGTGACCGTGCTCTAGGTGACCAAAGCATTAATGCAAGCTTAGACTTATGTGCAGCGGCAACTTGCTAAAGTCACCCGCGGAGCGACTAGGATTACCTAGCAGCTCTGCGTTATCGTCAATTATTTATCGCCTTCATTTTTATTGATTAACAATATCACCAGTAACATACCAAAAAAGGTCACAATACTGACTTGTAAGGGACCTGAGATCTCAAAGCCCATTTTACTGCCATTGAGAATATCGAAAATATCTTTTAATGCACCGATTGAGATCAGCGCCATTGAACCAGATAAGACCCGGGTAAATCGTTTACTGTTGCGGGTACGAATTTTTTCGTAAAGTTTACCGGTTTCGTTGATGATCTCTTGTTGGCGATGCTGGATTTTATCTAAGGTATCTTGAGTGCGGGTGTGCAGCTTTTCAAAATCCATATAATGAAAGACCTTTTGGATCATCCTAGTATGGTCTGGGAAGGTCATCATACTACCTGCATTAATCAGATCTAATAACCAGTGAGCATCAATAGTAAACTGCTTTAAACACTCGCCTTCATCGGTAAGCTTTTTAACCTGAGCTCGCAATTTTGCCGCTGAGGCGTTTTTGCTTTTGAGCTTAGGGACGGCTTGCTCTAAGTTTATCCGTAGCTGTTTGTCGAGTAGCTTATTGGTTAAGTGAAACAGGTTATTGACCGCTGCTGCAACCTCCATCATTTCTGATGATTGCTCTAGTACCCAATTCGGCTGCTGTAATAAACCCAGTACGCATTCATGGTGGTTAGTAAACACAAACTCGTCGTGGTTATAACAGTCTCGATTAAGGTTATGTTGCTCGTGGGTGACGCTGCGCAGGCACCAATCATCAACGGCACTTCGGAGTTCTCGCTGCGGTAGTACAAAGGCTGGGTAAGCAAAGTGCGACTTAAGAGATTTAGCGGTCATGGCTTGGTGCTTATCGCCAATGCGTTCAGCAACTCTATCTAGCATGGTCGAGACAAAGCGATTTTCCGAGGTGTTAAAAATGATTAAGTCGTCGACCTCTTCTTTATAGTGGTCAAAAAAACGATTTAAGATATCGCCAAGTTCGCTAAAACGATGTTTGGCAAAATCTTCTAACAGACCCACTTGTTGATCGTGCCAGCGCATATCTTGATCCATCGCAAAGGGGGTACCTAAAGACATGGCGTGACGAACGCCGCTCGCAGTGACATTATCGAGTGGTGCTTTTAGATTCAGTGCAAATATGCCCATTGGATAGTAAATAAGTTCGACATCAAACGTTAGTCGTTGACCGCTGTCGGTTTTATTACGAAACGGTAAGCTTAGCTCTGGTAGCTGCCATGAATAGATATCTTCAAAGTCTTTGGCAATGCCGGCCCAAATGTCATTTAACATATTACTTTGCGGCGTTTCTGCTGCCCAATCACTTAGATAAAGAGGGTGCTTGGCTGGGGCGTTGGCAACAATATCTTTTAAGGTTTGCCTTAACTCTCTCGTTACAAGGTGATTGATATTGGCAAAGTAGGAAATACTTATCATACCGCGCTCAACAATTAGCTCACCTGAGGCTTTTTGTCTGTTTTCACTAAAGAAGGTTAAAGGTGGCCACAGTGCTTCAAGATCCGTTGACATGATGTATTTGTCATCAGCTGTTAGCGCATTGACGGCTTGTATAAACTTAGGCCGTAATTGGGTCATCTTAGCGGTTAGTAATGTAGGCTCCCCCCAGCGAATAGCGTATAGCTCGGCAATAATGCTTATGCCGTCATTAAAGTGTTGATAAGCGGCAAATTCAGGAACAAGGTATTTGGCGTACAGCTGGTGTTCAGTGGTATTGAAGCTACTGGTCAGTGCACTGACGTGGGCAAGATGATTAGCAATATTGGTTGCTGCTTCAGCCATTAGCCAATCTTGGCTGGTGTATATGCCTCGGTCGATATAACAGATATCAATTTGAATTGCCGCGAAAGCACATAATGCTTTACTTAAACCTGAGTTTGGCAGTGTTTCAAGGGCTGTAATGCTTGATTTAACTAAGGTTTCGGCATGCAGGTACCAGTTACTCTCTTCAATTTCGTGGCGGGCATAGCTGTAACAAGCACAGAATAATAATAGAACTTCAGCGGGTGGCAGTGATTGTAACTGTTCTTTATCAATCTTAGCTTGTTGCTCAAGTTGGTTTGTGATCTCAAATGCACTCGAATTGTAGCTTTGTAATGCTTTTCTGGCCCAGTGAAAACCTTGCTCAAAATCTTCAGCGCGAATGTATTCGAAAAAAGTATCAATAATGGATTGTTGGTTAGGATCCATATCCAGGGTCATAGTGCTTCCTTATTGAGTATGTTGTCACGCTGGTGGTTGAGTCTTGGATCTGTGCTGCTTAAGTAATAACTTTGAACAAAAATATGCTCAACTAGATCCCAAAGTTGCTGTGGACTAGGTAACGAGTTAGGCGCTTTACTAAGGGACATAAGTGCCATAGGTGTTGAGCCCATGTCGTCGTAATGCGGTGATAAATAGTCAATATTAAATCGACTAAAACCGAGTTTGTGATAAAAAGCTTCAGGGCCTGTTTCAGCTTCTACGAGCAGCCATGTTAAGTCTTGTTGCTGCTGAAAGAATGCAAATAGCTCATTGCAAAGCTGTTTACCTAAGCCTTGGCCTTGGCGCTCTGGAGCGATAAACAGATAACCTAATAGTGCAAACTCATGCTGAGGGTAAAGTTCTGTTAACGATACACCATAAACGCAGTCACCTTCATAGAGCACAACGCAGCGAGAACTCGCGTCATCAACTGCATGCTGCAAAGCCTCAACGGGTTCGCGTTCCCAATCAGGAAACACTTGGCAATAAATCGACATGGCGCTTTGCCACAGCGGACCAATAGCTTGCTTAAGTTGTTTTATCTGCATGATTTACCATATTTTTATAATTGTAAAAATCACATCAAATCTTGCCTAAACTCGACGTTAAAAACAAGATATCGGTTTTGTCTTAGTCATTACCTATTACCGATAAGGGGTTTAAAAATAGGTTAACGGGCCCACTCGAGTATCATTGGGATTAGCAATAGCTTGGATAAAGTAACAGTCTGTTATAACGGTTAGGGGCTGTATTGTACTCATTTTTAATGGAATGTTTAAAAGTGTGACTTGGGTGTGCTTTTTGTGTGATTTGTTTGCTTTGAGGCTTTCTATTTTAATAAATAAATCATATTCAGATCGTAGGCTGGGCTCAGTAGATAAAAGCGCGTTTTTACAACCGAATTTTCGTCATAGTTGGCCGTTAATATAAGCGTGAAACTATGTATGGTTAACTTATCACAAGGAGTATTCATGTCCCTTAGCCATCAGCAAAAAGTGTACATACCCAAGGACGTTCGTAGTAACCAGTATATTAGTGCAGAAATTATTGTTACCGATGCATTACTTGCTCACTACGCAGATTATAAGACTTGCTACGAGTCACTGAGTCGAACGATTTTTGATTTAGGTGAGCAACAAGAACTGTATAACTTGCATGTCATCACTAACGATAAGTTACCCGTAGTGCGTTTTCATACAGAAGCCTACAATTTCCCAACTGCTGAGCAAATCATCTTTTTCTACAACCCTGAGTACCATGAAGCTCAAAGCTTACATAGCAAAGATGATTACCGAGCCCGTAAAATTAGAATTGTATTTTTGGCAACCGGTGAAGATATTCGCAGTAATTCAGCTAATTTCCACATCAAGGTGCAATCTTTCTTAGCCAACTTAATGCCGCAGCTGCCCGAGCCAAACCTTAAGGTTAAAATTCGCGACCATCAACATTTGTCCTATGACCTGTTCGCCAAAGCGAAAGGCAAAAAAGAAAGCTATGGCTATAAGTTGCGCTCTATCAGCGACAGATATAAAGCGCGTGAATGTCCACTGCCAGAAGGGCATGGTTCATTATGCTATGTGACGGTAAAGCTACCGATAAGTCGTAAGCTTAAAAAAGCGTTTTTACCTGCGGGCACTAACGACTTTACACCGCTTTACCAAAAGCTAGAAGATGGCTTTATTCAAGCGACAGCAGCTAAGCAACTTAAGCACATCGCTATGGTTGCTAACGGCCTCACACCGCTAGTGCGCAATAGTAAATTTGATCAAGTTGACGGTACTGACGAAGTACAGATGCTTGGCTTTGACCCAAATTTAGAGCAACAGCAGTTTATCCGTCATTGGGACGGTAATCGCCTTGTTGAAACGGTCAGTTTTACTATTGCCGCTGAAGTGAAAGACAGTAAAGAAGGTGGGCTTGGACGCTACTTAAACCGAGTGGAAGAAGCACTTAAGATCTTTACTGCCGATCTGGAGTTTGATAAATCGCGCGAAGATCTTATGGTTCGATTCCATCAGCATATTAGTTACCAAGCGCCTTCGCAGTTGATTAGCTAATCCCTTTGGTGTGATACCACCGTTGAGATAGACAAAATGCCCTTGCATACGACAAGGGCGTTTTGATTTTGAATGTAAGCAAACATAAGGCTCACCATAAGTAACCGTAGTGTATGCTTATTGAGTCGACACCATCGTTATGATTGGCAAGATCGGCATTGGAATAGTGAGCAATGGAAACACCGAGTCGATGGTACTGATTAATGATAATGCCAACACCTAGTTTATCTTCAAATAGCCAATTAGAGCCTAAGTTACGGTCGAGGTAATACGTATTATGGCTGTAGGCGGCGCCAATCCCTAACTCCAAATAAACAGACATTGGCTCAAAGTGCCATTGGTATTGAAACATGGGGTTAAGACTAAAAACATGATTGTTTGTTGAACCCAATTCATCCCAATGTTGAGCTGATAACTCAAGTCTTAAGTTAATATTATATTGGGATAAAAAGTCATCAAAGTGATTGATAGGTTGTGAATATGAGACTCGCCAAGTATCGCCAGCACGCAGATGGCTGTTTTTTGCCGGAGCGAAGCCATAGGCGAGTTCTAGCCCTGACTTAGCATAGATAGGGCTGGAGAAAAGCGATAACAGTATTAATTTGATCACTAGAGTATATGATGTAAAAAATGTTCTCACCTTAACTCCTATAGGCGTTAACTCCATATGAGGACAATACTAAGAATGAGTATTAAGGGTAGTTGAGTTTTAACTGTAAAGTGAAACTGCATAAGTCTTGTTATTAGGATGAGTAGCATCATTAGCCAATGGGATAAGCTCGGTGTGGTTTTAGCATTAACTATTTGTTGGTTAAAGCTTGAGATAATAAGCTGAGCCTGAAAAAATAGTGAAAATGATAAAACGGCAAAACCACATCTACGAGTACACAGACCTTAATGATTGAGCGTATTACTATTGCATTGCCCTCACTTATTCATCGCATTGGTAGAGAGCCTGTTAAGTTGGCGCAATCGGTTGCTAAGCAATGGGGTTGTGAGCTTAAACGTGTGCGTCGTTCTCGAAACTGGGGGCTAACGGGCGAGGCCCTGCAGGTCCAATCTTTTACACGGCAGCTAAAAGCAATGCAGTTAACGATGAGCAAAGCTGAGTTTGCTTATCTGATAAAAAAACTAGATGCTGGACTACTCAATCATGCTGATAAACTCGAGTCTTTAGAGGATAAGCTTGCTCGTTTCATTCGCCAAGAGCCCAATATAACCTTGGCTGAACTTATCCATCTTACTGACTGCACTATGACCGAGGCCAGAACAGCTCGCTTTAATGCAGACGCTTGGTAATTCGAGAATAACTACTTTTTACATCACTGCTTCAATAATAGGCCTTGAGCAGGCCTACCTTAAACTTTTATATAAGTTGGTTTGAGATAGCCTCTAAATGCATTTCTAATTCATCTTCGGTTTTAGGCAATGAATTGAGTTCAAATGTCATAGGTACACTGCCGTTAAGCATAAATACTGAGCTTTCACCGTGATCATAGTGAAACCATTTTCCATTAACACATAGGTCGGTATAGCAATTTGGTAGGAGTTCCATAGGGTACCTCTATATTTTAGGTTTCATTATTATTTAAAAGAGATTTATCTGTATTTGTGTGAGCTTGTTTTGAAAGTGAAAATCGTACCGCGTGATCAAGCTCACCTTTATATGACATCAAAAGCGTTAGGAGCTCATTGATCTAAATCAATTACCGCAAAGGTTATGGTTTTATCGGTTTATTTTGTCGATACAAATCTCTTTTTTATGGTGATTAAAAGTTGGTTGGTAGTACTAAATGTTGCTTTATTGCTCTTCTTGGACGATACGACTAATTCTGAGTTTAACCACTGCTTAAGGTAGAAACGTGTGGCTAAAATGGCACAAGTAAGTAAGGCATAAGCGCCAATATTTACAAAAGCTGAGTTATTGCTATCGCTTTTAAAACCAATAACTTGAACCAAAGCCGACTAACTTATACTCTACTCGAAAGTAAACAGGTGGTGAACTTGCCTGAACCAGTTGTAGATTTAAGACGAAAATGAGGTTTACATGCTTAGCAGTAATATTTTTGATGGATTAGAACTTGATGATGTACTCCGCGAGTATCTTGATGGATTGGATAGTTACGATGAGCCTTACTTTATCTGTATGCAACTAAGTACTACAGCTGATGCTGCGATAAAGATGTTGATCCCTGAGCTTGATCATCTCGATGGCGACATCTATGCCTTTAGGCTTGAAAAGCAGCTGCTATTATTCAGCCTTGAGTGCGAAGTGGACGAGGTCAAGTCACTAGCAAAGGTGTTAGCTAGCGCTTTTGCTGCTAATAAGGTGACCGCACAAATAGCGGTTTTTCATCACAACAGCTTAGGTAAGCCGGTTGAGACGTTGAAGTGGTCGACCCAATTATTAGAAACCCTCATTGAGAAATCGCCCAATGAGCCGATTGTCGAGTTTAATGATTTTTGCGATCGTGGCAATTGGCCGGGATTAAGCGGTTATGTTGAAGGGCTTGAGCAAGGCCACGGCGCTGATTTCGGCTATGACTATGATGAAGACGACGATGATGATTTTGATGACGACGATGACGATGATCGTTTTGATGAACATGGTTTTGATAAGGATGGTCTAGATGCCAATGGTTTTACCGCGCTTATTCAAGCCATTTTAGCTAAAGACGCCGCATTAGTTGCCAAGATGATTGCCAATGGTGCAGACGTCAATCAGGGCGATTGGTACAAGAATAAACCGCTTAATCATGCGGTCCAAAAAAGTACGCTTGAGATTGTTAGCTTACTACTTGAGGCGGGTGCTAATCCTAATCAAGCGGGAAGTTATGGCACGCTAGCGCTTAATATCGCCAGCCAAAACGGTATGTTGTCAAAGATGCAGTTGTTATTATCAAAGGGCGCAGACGTCAACGGCTTAGATGATGAAGCTGAAAGCGCGCTAATGGCCGCCGCCGGTCATAGCACTGCCGAGGTGGTAGCATTATTGCTGCAAGCTGGCGCTAATTGTAATGCGCTCAGTGACGATGGTGATACAGCATTAATTAAGGCTGTTATTGGTAACTATAATGAACGTACTGCGATTGTTGAGTTACTGCTTGCTAATGGTGCTGCCAAGACGATGCATCATCAGAATATTCATGACTCAAGCGCGATGGGTTTGGCTGTAGACCGTGAGCATCAAGACATTGTTAAAATGCTAAAGCAGGCGATGTAACAGCAGTTTTCGATATTGATGGGTTCAGTATGAACTAAAAGGATAAGCTTTACGGCTTATCCTTTTTTTGTTTCTAATGAGCAAAAAAACAACAGTGAGGGGTTTTAGGTAAACCAGTTGTGAATTATCAGCGTATTTAAGTCTAGAGACCTGATAACGCCTTAATTACTGACACAGAAACAAGGTGGAAAGTCAGGTATTAGCACTATGGCGGCTAACACATTTATAAGGGAGCTTATGTCTTTATCAAAACACTTATTTGTTTTTAATCACGTGCTCTCTAATGGCACTCGTCTAGACGGGAAGTACTATTTAGATGGGTTAACGGCTTGGCACGATCTTGATGGCTACACCTGTTATCTAGGTTATCAAGACTTAGTCATGACGCTATTTTTTCACGGCCGTTTTGCCTATGAGTATCAAAAGCGGTTGACCTATAATGAGTTTAATACACTTATTCAAACGCGATTTAGACAGCTTAATCCTCCATAACCTTGTTAAACATAATTAGTTTTTTACCACAGAACCCGATAAAAAATGAATCTCAATTCTATGTTGCTACGTAATACCCCTTACCAGTAGCAATGATAGGCAAGCGCATGTCACCGCACAAAAAAGCACTCTTTTGCTTCACCAATGATTTAAGGCTAAGTGACAATCCAGCCCTTAACTATGTGCTGCAACATACTGAGTCTGTGGCGCTGGTTTATATTTTTAACCCGCAGGACTTTATTGCCGTTCGCTACCAACAGGCCGCGATGGGGCAGCGCCGCCTTTGTTTCATTATTCAGTCGTTACTTGTACTTAAGCAGCAACTGCAAGGCTATGGCCATCAATTGCAGATCTTAACTGGTGAGCCAAATAGCGTCTTGTCAGCGTTAATTAAAAATGAAGGTTTTACCTTAGTGGGGCGTACGGCTTCTGCAGGCTATATCGAACAATATAATTGGCAGCGCCTTGAGTTACAGTGGAGTAAGGATTCAAACGAACAAGCGTCTGTTAACTTTATCTCAAGGTGGAGCAACAGCTTGTTTGATGCTGAGCAAATTAGTTCCCTTGGTGACGTGTTTACGAGTTTTTCTTGTTTCCGTCGCAAGTTGGAAAAGTCATTATTACCCGTGGCAAAACCTTGCCAAACTTGGCCACAGCAGCTGCCTAAAACCGTTGGCTTAACTGAGGCTTCAGCACAGTTTAAAGTAAGTAAAGACTGGTTATCAGATAACAACGTTGCTGCAAGTACTTTGTTCAAGGCTGGCGAGTTGGCTGCTAAGCAGCATCTGAGCCATTACTTTTTAACATCGCTCCCACACAGCTATAAAGCCACGCGTAATGCACTAGATGGCTTTGACAATTCCACCAAATTTAGTCCGTATCTTGCTAATGGCAATATGTCTGCTCGGCAAGTATGGAACGCGCTTAAGCATTTTGAACTAGAGCAAGGTCCGAGTGAATCGAGTTACTGGATTGGTTTTGAGTTGTTGTGGCGTGAATATTTTCATTGGTTGGCGCAGCGTATAGGCGTAAAACTTTTTCAATTTAAGGGCATGGCGAGTAGCGCGCCATTGACCAGCTATTTTGCGGAACGATTTGCCAAATGGTGCAACGGCAATACGCCATATCCCATTGTTAATGCCTGTATGGCTCAGCTGAATGCTACTGGCTATATGTCTAATCGAGGTCGACAAATTGTTGCGAGCTGTTTCGTTCATGAATTAGGCCTCGATTGGCGTTATGGCGCAGCCTATTTCGAGCAGCAATTGCTTGATTATGATGTGGCGTCTAATTGGGGCAATTGGCAGTACATTGCTGGAGTCGGTGTAGATCCTCGTGGCGGTCGTCATTTTAATCTTCAAAAACAAACCAATATCTATGATCCCACTGGCGAGTTTATTGCGCTTTGGCAAGGTGAGGCGACGGCCACGCTAGATTCTGTTGATGCCGCAGACTGGCCGATAATGCCAGCAATGTTATCGCAGGAATTAGCAGATGAGTAAACCAAAGCTTGCGTCAAAAGTGTGTGTGGTGTGCTTAAGACCATTTAGTTGGCGCAAGAAGTGGCGCAGGGATTGGGAGCAGGTTAGGTATTGTTCAAAGCGCTGCTCAGGACAAAGAAAGCAAGTTAATCATGGTTTACTCAATAATGAAAAGGAAGCCGTATGAGTGATTCAAGGCGGGGCAAGACATTAAGACTGATTTTAGGCGATCAACTCAATGCCGCTCACTCTTGGTATCAGCTGCAAAACGATAACACCTTGTATGTGATTGCTGAGCTACAACAAGAAACTGATTATGCCAAACACCACGTGCAAAAGGTTTGTGCTTTTTTTGCTGCCATGCAGGCTTTTGCAAAAGCCTTACAACAAGCTGGGCAGCAGGTGCTACATCTGACTCTTGATGACACTGCGCAATACGCGGATTTACCGGCGTTATTGATGGAGTTAATTACAGAGCATCAAGTGAGCGAGTTTCACTATCAATTACCCGATGAATATCGGCTGCGTCAGCAGTTGTCGCAGTTTACCGCTTCGTTGGAGATTACCAGTCTCGCGTTTGAAACTGAGCACTTTTATTTGACTGATGCTGAGCTTGGTGATTATTTTGCACCGGGTAAAAAGCATCGTTTAGAGCATTTCTATCGCAAGCTGCGTCGCCGCTTTGATCTATTAATGCAAGGTAATGAGCCTGCTGGTGGTCAGTGGAATTATGATGCTGATAATCGGCAAAAGCTCAAAAAGGCCGACTTTGACGCTGTGCCAGCGCCGCTGATGTTTGCTAACGATGTCAGCGCCATATTAGCTAGGCTAGAGCGCCATCATGTCTGCACGATTGGGGCTGCCCACCAACAGCTGTTGTGGCCGACAACACGCAAACAAGCTAATGAACTATTGCAGTTTTTTTGTCGTCACTGTTTAGTCAATTTTGGTCGCTTTCAAGATGCGATGACCCATGAGTTAGACATGACCGCAGCGCCTGTAAATGGCGAGTTAGCGCTCGGTTCAGACGCCAAAGTTGAACAAGTCACGACTGCAGAATACAAAAAGCAATGGAGCCTGTATCACTCGCGGTTATCGTTTGCGCTCAATGCCAAAATATTAAGCCCACAGCAGGTGGTCGACACTGCTATAGCCTATTTTGAGCAAAGTGATGGCGCCATCACCTTGGCGCAAATAGAGGGTTTCGTACGGCAAATTCTAGGTTGGCGCGAGTTTGTTAGGGGAGTTTATTGGGCCAATATGCCAGATTACGCCAGCCTTAATCACCTTGCTGCTAATCGTCAGTTGCCAAGCTGGTTTTGGGATGGCGACACCAAAATGAATTGTATGCAGCACGCTATCAAGCAATCGCTCGATTATGCCTATGCACACCACATTCAGCGACTAATGGTTACTGGAAACTTTTGCTTAATCGCTGGTATTGATCCCGATGAGGTGGATGCTTGGTATTTAGGCATATATATCGATGCTATCGAATGGGTCGAGATGCCCAACACCCGTGGTATGAGTCAGTTTGCCGATGGCGGCATTGTGGGCTCTAAAGCGTATGCCGCCAGCGGTAACTACATCAATAAAATGAGTGATTACTGCAGCGGTTGTCAGTACGAGGTTAAGCAAAGCCACAGCGATAATGCTTGTCCGTTGAATGCTCTTTATTGGCATTTTATGCAGCAGCATATTGATGATTTTAAGGCTAATCCACGCACGCGTATGGTTTATGCAAACTGGCTAAAAAAGCCAGAGCAGACACAGCAACTTATTTTACAGCGGGCTGAGCATTTACTCGCCCATATCGATAATTTATAAGGATATTGATAATGAAACATATCGGGTTTGATGACATAGATAAGATGGAGCAACGCGCGCGTGCACGCTTGATTAATAGTTTATCTGGATTTAAAAGCGCCAATTTAGTCGCAACGATAAGTGAAGACGGGCATAGCAATGTGGCGATAATTAGCTCGTGTTTTCACCTCGGTGCTAGCCCTGCATTGATGGGGATGGTTATTCGCCCAGATAGCGTGCCGCGCGATACCTTAAGCAATATTGAGCAAATGGGCTGCTATACCATTAACCATGTGTCAGCCAAGATTTATCGTCAGGCACATCAAACTTCAGCGCGTTATGCCGCAGAGGTGTCTGAGTTCGAAAAAGTCGGTCTATCTGCTGAATTTGTTGCGGGTATTGAGGCGCCTTTTGTTACGCAAAGTCAGCTTAAATTTTCGCTTGAGCTGAGAGAAATAATGCCGCTGGCAATTAACGGTACAATCTTAGTGATAGGCGAGATCACTCATATTATAGTGGATGAGTCAGGCCTAAAAGACGATGGTTATATTGATATTGAAGCGCTGGAAAGTGTTGCCGTTTCAGGGCTTGATAGCTATCACCAAACCCAAAGATTGGCGCGCTTAAGTTATGCTAAGCCAGATAAAGCCTTGGTGACACTGCCGATAGATGCCTGACAGGTTTCAGTTCATTCAACCCGCAGTTTTTTTAGTTTAATGGCTATTTATATTTAAAGGTTATTTAGCGCTAGCTTATCTAAGTTTGATCTGTATCAGCACAAAAAAACATCATGCCTGCATAATCAAGTTGTACTTGATTGAGCAGGGGGATGAGTGTCAGATCTCAAGCTATTAAACCGTAAGCAATTAAATAAGAATCTATTAGATTGCAAGTTAAGCGACAGTAAGCTGATTACTCTGCTTAAAGTCTGTATCTCAATTGGGCTTTGCTTAATTTTATTGGGGATCTACCTGCATAATTTTAACGACACGATTCATGCTATGGGTGTTAGCGGTATTATCATTAGCGCCGTATGTGTGGCCTTTGGCATGGTGTTGTCGCTGCCGACCAAAATGTATCTGACTTTTGTTTTAGTTAAACGTGAATCAGAAGAATAGCTGTAAACTTTTACTGCTCGGCAGGGCGCTAATTTACCGTAATCTGCGCTTTTAGTTAATTAACCCAAGACTAATGCGCCAAAAACATCGATAATTCACCCAATTCGTTTATTTAGCCTTAGCACTCGTTTGAGCGAGATGCTCATTATTGAGCAATTGATTCAAACCCTGAAGCTGTTATATAGGCAACGCTCGCAACAAAGTGGAAATCATATCTAATGGAAATCAAAGTTAACTTTCTCGATAATCTGAGATTAGAAGCCAAGTTCGATGACTTTACCGTCACCGCCGATCAGCCAATCCGCTATAAAGGTGATGGCTCTGCACCGAGTCCATTTGATTACTTCTTAGCATCATCTGCTTTGTGTGCGGCTTACTTCATTAAGGTGTATTGCAAAGCGCGCGATATTCCGACTGAAAACATTCGATTATCACAGAATAATATCGTTGACCCAGAAGATCGTTATAACCAAATTTTCCAAATTCAGGTTGAGCTACCAGACGATATTTCTGATAAAGATCGCCAAGGCATTTTGCGTTCAATCGAGCGTTGTACCGTAAAAAAAGTGGTACAAACTGGCCCAGAATTTAAGATTGAAACCGTTGAAAACCTAGATGCCGACGCGAATGCGATGCTGATGGGGCAAGATGATAGCGACGCTAGCACTTACATCTTAGGTAAAGATCTACCGCTTGAGCAAACCATTGCCAACATGACAGGTATGCTGGCTGATCTAGGCATGAAGATTGAGATCTCATCATGGCGCAATATCGTGCCAAACGTGTGGTCGCTACATATTCGTGATGCAGCATCACCTATGTGTTTCACCAACGGTAAAGGCGCAACCAAAGAGAGCGCACTGTGCTCGGCATTGGGCGAGTTTATCGAGCGTCTAAACTGTAACTTCTTCTACAATGACCAGTTCTTTGGTGAAGAGATTGCTAACAGTGAATTTGTACATTACCCGAACGAGAAATGGTTCGCGTTAACTGATGATGATTCACTGCCTACAGGCATTCTTGATGAGTACTGCCTTGAGATCTACAACCCAGAGGGCGAGCTTGCAGGTTCAAACCTGATTGATACTAACTCGGGTAATATCGATCGCGGCATTTGTAGCATTCCTTATACTCGTCACTCAGACGGTGAAACGGTTTACTTCCCATCAAACCTAATTGAGAACTTGTTCTTAAGTAATGGTATGAGTGCGGGTAACAATATCCAAGAAGCGCAGGTTCAATGCTTGTCGGAGATCTTTGAGCGTGCGGTTAAGCGCCAGATTATCGAGCAAGAAATTGTTCTGCCAGAAGTGCCAATGAGCGTGCTTGAAAAGTACCCAAGCATTCTTGCGGGTATTAATGGTCTTGAAGAGCAAGGTTTCCCTGTAGTGGTAAAAGATGCCTCATTAGGCGGTCAGTTCCCGGTGATGTGTGTGACCCTGATGAACCCGAAAACTGGTGGTGTATTTGCCTCATTTGGCGCGCACCCAAGCTTTGAAGTGGCATTAGAGCGCAGCTTAACTGAGCTTCTACAAGGCCGTAGCTTCGAAGGCTTAAACGATGTACCAAAGCCAACCTTTAATAGCATGGCTGTTACTGAGCCTGAAAACTTTGTTGAACACTTTATTGATTCAACGGGTGTGATTTCATGGCGCTTCTTTAGTAGCAATGCTGAATTTGATTTCTGTGAGTGGGATTTCTCTGGTACCAACCAAGAAGAAGCCGACAGCTTATTTGGCATTTTGGCCGATTTAGGCAAAGAGGTTTATACTGCTGAGTTTGATCAGCTCGGCGCATCAGCGTGTCGTATGTTGGTACCGGATTTCTCTGAGGTTTACCCAGTTGATGACTTGATTTGGGATAACACCAACAAAGCGCTTGAATACCGCGAAGATATTTTAAATCTGCACTCGCTTTCTGATGAAGAGCTAGTGGATTTAGTTAACCGTTTAGAAGAAAGTCAGCTAGATAACTACACTGATATTCGCACCATGATTGGTATCGTGTTTGACGAAAACACCGTATGGGGTCAGCTAACCATTATTGAGCTTAAGATCTTAATCTATCTAGCACTGGGTGCAGCAGAAGAGGCAATGGAGCTAGTTGATAGTTTCCTACAGTTTAACGACAACACGGTTGAGCGTGGCTTGTTCTATCAAGCGGTTAGCGCAGTACTTGAAGTGGAAATGGACGAAGAGCTTGAGCTTGAGCACTTTATCCATAACTTCAACCGTATGTTTGGCGAAGATGTTATGCAAAACGTAGTCGGCACTGTCAGCGGCGAAGTGCGTTTCTACGGCCTAACCAAAACCAGCATGGCACTAGAAGGTATTGAGCCACACTTACGCCTGATTGAAAGCTACAAGAAGCTACACAGCGCCCGCGCTAAAGTGGCAAACATAGCTAAATAACATGCGTTAAGCTGTTTTAACTAGCTAGCTTATTAGCCATTTAAAAGCGAACCTTGGTCATTCATAGGTTCGCTTTTTTGTAGGGGGGATTATTGATTATCGGAGTCATCAAAGCTCTTTTACATAAGTCTTTAATATTAGCCTTCTGCACCATCTGTAAACTCATCGGCAAAATAAGCTACTAAGTAATCGATAAACGCGCGTACTCGCTGAGGTTGGTACTCACTAGCCTTGTAAACCGCATACATAGGTAAGTTAGCTGCGCTAAAGGTAGGTAAAACTTGTAGCAGTTCTTGGCGCATAAGCGCTTGGCTCACCATCCAACTCGGTAATGCGGTAATGCCTTGGCCCATTATCGCCATGGTTAATAGCATTTCTGCGCTGTCACTACTAAAGACACTACTGACATTCACTTTGGTAACTTGCTGCTCGTTGTCGGTTAATTGCCAAGTGTTAGATTGGGCACTTAACGAATAGCTTAAGCATCTATGCTGGCCTAGATCTGCTGGAGTACTTAACTCGGCTTGGTGAGTTAAATACTCAGGGGATGCGACTAATAGCGCCCGATTATTAAATAGAAAACGCGCTTTATAGTTTGAATCGGCTAAATTGCTTACCCGTACCGCAATGTCGATATTGGTTTCGATTAAATCGACTAAGCGGTCATTCACCGACACGTTAATGCTCAGTTTCGGATGTAACTGCATAAATTGGTTTATCGGTTTGGCTAGCAAAATAGTCGCCATGGCGCTGGGCACTGACAGGGTTAACTCACCGCTGACTTGGTTAAGCTCGCCTTTTAAGCGCGCCTCGGTATAGCCCATTTCATCAAGCAGCTTATCGCAATAGCTTAGGTATTCTTTTCCTTGGCTGGTGAGGTTTACCTGCCGACTATTACGATGAAATAAACTAAAGCCGATACTATGCTCTAACCAAGCAATTCTTTTACTTACAGCACTCTGTGTCAGGTTTAAATTTTCTGCCGCTGCCGTAAAACTGCCGAGTTGAGCGACACGAATGAAAAGGCGCTGGCAATCGTATTTATCCATGTTATTACCTACTGACTCATTAGCGTTTATATCATTATTAGCTTACTCACTTTACCACCTATTCCAAATAGGAATCTATATAAGTCTGAAATAGCTATTTTTTAACTTTACTTGGAATGATTAAATGCAATTCTTACTTATGCGGAGAGCAAAATAATGACGTTAACAATTTCTTTATTACTGATGGTATTTTTTATGTTTGCAGGTTCAATTAAATTACTCGGCTGGCAGAAGTTTATCTTTGAAACTCAGCTCAGCTTCTTTAAAAAGTACGGCTTAAATAGAGCGGCAATGTTTGCAGTCGGTATTATAGAGTTTACTGCCGCGCTGCTGTTGTTAGTGGCTTTATATTGGGGCGATCTTCAATGGCAAACGATAGGAGCAGGCATGATTGCTGTTACCTCTATTGGTGCTCTTGGGTTTCACTATAAATTTGATAAGTGGACCGATGCGATCCCTGCTGCAATCACCTTACTGCTAGCTCTATCGCTACTTATGCTTAACTTCTAATCACTAAGCGCTGTTCTAATAACAGATAATTATCATAATAAGAAAATATCATAATTATTTATCTAGTTTTAATTGGCTTACTATAGCGACCATAGACTGGTTGCTAATGAGCAATCATCACGAGTTTAGCAATGTCTTTGAACTCTAGATTAGGACTAATTATGAAGTTTTTACACACCATGTTGCGTGTTGTGGATTTAGACAAATCAATTGAGTTTTACAACAAAGTGTTGGGTATGAAGGTACTTGAAACAACAGACAACACTGAGTACCGCTACACCTTAGTGTTTGTTGGCTTTGAAGCTGGCGGCACCACAATCGAATTAACCCATAACTGGGACACCAACAGCTATGAAAAAGGTACTGCATTTGGCCACTTGGCGTTAGGTACCGATGATATTTATGCTGCTTGCGACAAGATTAAAGCGCTTGGCGGTAATGTGACTCGCGAACCGGGGCCGGTAAAAGGTGGCTCGACTCATATTGCCTTTATTACCGATCCTGATGGCTATCAAATTGAGCTTATTCAGCTTAGCTAGTTGATTACGATAATTTATATCTCAAGTTAACCACGTTAGTCCGCCGCACAGATTTATCACAGTCATCAGAATTTAATAGCGCGTAGCAAACAGCAGAAGTCTTATATTATTTTTAGGCTGAGCAGCGCCGCTTAACAGGAATTGAAAATGAAAAATGCATTATTTCAACCAGTACAACTAGGTCGCCACACACTTAATAACCGTATTGTTATGCCACCAATGACGCGCTCACGTGCCACTCAGCCAGGTAATGAAGCGAATGACATAATGGCAACTTATTATGCTCAGCGTGCATCTGCGGGGTTAATTGTTGCCGAAGGCACGCAAATTTCGCCAATGGGCCAGGGCTATGCGTGGACGCCGGGTATTTATAGCCCATCACAAATTGCCGGTTGGAAGAAAACTACTGACGCCGTGCATGCTAAAGGCGGGGTTATATTTGCTCAGCTATGGCACGTTGGCCGCGTGACTCATCCTGATAATATTGGTGGCGAACAGCCTATTTCATCATCGGCATTAAAAGCTGAAGGCGTAAAAGTATTTATTGATAATGGCAGTGATGAGCCGGGCTTTGTTGATGTGGTTGAGCCGCGCGAAATGACTAAAGCCGATATTGAAATGGTGATTGCTCAGTATCGTCAAGCCGCGCTAAATGCAATTGAAGCTGGCTTTGATGGCATTGAACTGCACGCAGCTAACGGCTATTTGGTAAATCAGTTTATTGATTCAGAAGCGAATAACCGCACAGACGAATACGGTGGTAGCATTGAAAACCGTTTACGCTTTCTAGATGAAGTGGTTGCGACTATGGTGGATGCCATTGGTAGCGACAAAGTCGGTGTGCGTCTAGCGCCATTTACCTCACTTAATGGTACTGTCGATGCGACCCCGGAACAGACATACACCGCAGCGGCAGCGTTACTCAATAAGCATAAAATAGTGTATTTACATCTAGCTGAAGTGGACTGGGACGATGCGCCTGAAACTCCTGCAACATTTAAACGTGCAGTACGTGATGCGTTTGATGGTGTACTCATTTACGCCGGTAAATATGATGCTGATAAAGCGGCGCAAACTGTTGCAGATGGTTTAGCCGATATGATTGGTTTTGGGCGTCCGTTTGTGGCTAATCCTGATTTACCTAATCGCATTAAGCATGGATTTGAGCTTGCCACGCACGACCCTGCGACCTTGTTTGGTGGTGGCGAAAAAGGCTTAACTGATTACAGTGAATATAATCAGTAGCATTACCCGTACTTCCTAATTTAAAATAGTGTGCTAAACCAATAGCAATCCCATATCAGTGGGATTGCTATTTTGTTTTTGTGCTGGCTATTTTGATGTTGTCACTTCTCTCTCCATATCAAAATAACGTATCCATCTCCTTTTTAAGAGTGCTCAGAATGCGCGGAGTGTTGTATCTTTTTATCGCCACCTTATTGGCTGCAATGGGCTGGATTGCCTCAAAAGTTGTGGTGCAATCGATGGCGGGAGAAATGTTTATCGCGAGTCGATTTATACTCGCAAGCCTGATTTTAGTGCCTTTTTGCTATAAAAGTTTGCTTAAGCTAAGCGCTAGGCAAGTGCTATCGGCCTGCGGTGTCGGGGTGTTTTTAGGCTTGGCGTTACAGGTTTGGATTTATGCGGTATCGATAAGTGATGGCTTATCAGAGGGTGCGTTTATCATGAGCTTAGCGATGATTATTGCGCCGCTTACCGCTTGGTTACTGTTTCAGGTTAAGCCTAACCGCGCTTTTTGGATTGCGCTGCCTGTCAGTGTTAGCGGCATGATGCTAATGAGCTTAACCAATGGCTGGAAGATGGAGTCGAGCCAGTTATTGTTCTTACTCGCGTCGGCATTGTTGTCGGTACATTTTGTGATGAATAAGCGTATTAGTGGCAAGCTTAAACCGCTAGTATCTATCTGTTTGCAGCTATTTGTTGTTGGTTTAGTCGGCTTGTTATATACACTTTATACTGAGCCTGAAGTCGTAGAGTTTTCTAATCAATTGCTGGTATGGTTTGTGCTTTCGACTGTTATGGCCACTTCAGTGCGTTATTTATTGCAGACAATGGGACAGTACAAGGTCAGCATGGAAACTGCTGCGTTGCTAATGATCTTAGAACCGATTTGGACTCTATTGCTTAGCATTAGTGTACTAGGTGAGACTCTAGAGCCGCAAAAGTTACTCGGCGGCGGAGTGATATTTCTGTCTTTGATTATCTATATCAAGCTTTCTAGGTACTACGCTAAGGTGGAGTTGGCAAAGATGGAGCTAACTAAATCAGCATAAAAGCGGATAAAAAAAGCCAGCTAATTTAGCTGGCTTTTTACTATTATAGTCTGGGATTAACCAACAAAAATCATAAAGCCTTTTAAGATAATCGCGTTGACGATATCAACGAAGAAGGCGCCTACAATCGGCACCACCATAAAGGCTTGTGGTGATGGACCTGTTCTTGAAACTAGGGCGCCCATGTTCATAACCGCTGTTGGTGTTGCACCTAGGCCAAAGCCACAGTGGCCGCCAGCCATGACTGCTGCATCGTAATTACTGCCCATGACCTTAAATGTCACAAAGTAAGCAAATAACGCTAATACGGCAGTTTGCACCACTAAGATGAGCAGTAGCGGTATCGCAAGATCAAAAATTTCCCATAGCTTTAAGTTCATTAGCGCCATTGAAAGGAACAGTGCAAGCGATACCGAACCCAGCACGTCAACACATTCGCTATTGATCTTATAGCTACGAGTGACTTCAGTGAAGTTGGTAATAATCACACCAATAAACAGCGCGTAAACAAATTCTGGCATCTTTAACCAGCTAGCACCAACAGCTTCAATTAGTGCACTAGTCCATTTAGCACCAGCCACACAGAGGAGCATAATAAATAGCACTTCAAGTACGCTTTTAGCGGTTACTCGGTCAATTTCTAGCTGATCATAAGTCACTAGATCGGGGTGATCGGTATGGTGGTTACCACCAATACCATAACTTGAGACTAAGTTGTTTTTATTGATAAGGCGCTGGGCAACTGGGCCACCGATAATCCCCCCCATGACTAAGCCAAATGTTGCCGCTGCCATTGCGAATTCAAGGGTATTAATTCCGTATTCGGTTTGGAAAGTATCAGCCCAAGCTGCGCCTGTACCATGTCCACCTGATAAGGTAATAGAGCCTGCGATTAAGCCCATAAAGGACTCTAGTCCTAATAGGTTTGCCAGACTTACACCGACAATGTTTTGAATAACAATAAATAGCGATGCGACACCCAAGAAGATGAAGACCTTGCTGCCGCCTTTTAGCAATAACTTATAGTTTGCGGCTAGACCAACAGTGCTGAAAAACATCAGCATCAGGGTGTTTTGCATCGATAGGCTAAAGGCTACCGTAATATTATTAAAATGCAGCACAGTAATCGCGGCAGCAATAATTAACCCGCCGACAATGGGTTCGGGGATATTGTATTTTTTTAATACTGGAATATAGCGGTTAACCGCGTGACCGATGAATAGCACAAGAATCGCGACTAAAAATGATTCGAGCTCGCCAATGGTAAAGACTGTATTCATATGACTCCTAGCAAAATAGATAAAGTCGTTATAAAAAAACCTTCAATTTGTTACTGACTTTTTGTTTTATTGATTTGTTTTTAATAGTTTTTTATGTTGTTACGCCTATTTAGTGGCGGCTTATACTGCCACACTTATTTATCTCTCGGATATCTCTGGTTGCTCGTAAAGTGAACGATTTGGATTAATATTTATTTATATTTGATCTTGGTAGCAGCTTTTATTGTGTGGGAGTGAGCTGTAGCGCAGTATTAGTCAGATATTCTGTTTGCAGTTCGAAATGGAGAGAATAGCGAGTTTGTGTTGTTTATCTACCTATTTTAAACAGTCTGAATTGTTTAACTCAGCAGCCTTTCAATATAAGGCCTAACAGTGTCAACACTGTCGCAATGGTTCGGAATGGATACACTATGATAGCCATCACCCGAAAAGGCTCTATCGATTTCAATGAGTACGCCAGTTTCTGCGCCATTATCAACAAAAGTGACTTCTAGCTCTTTAGCACCAAAGAAAGAGCGAGACTCCGGTTTGAACTCGTACTCTTGATAACAAGGTAGGTGAGAACTAAAACTTTGCGCGCTAATGTAACCGACCTCAATATCAGACTTAAATAGACGGTAGCCGCTGTTTTCAATGAGTTCTAATACCGCAAGTTGAGTATTTGAAGGCACTATGACTAATGGATCTTTATCTGAGCCATCAATGCCATTTTTAATATCTAAGCCGGTTTGAAGCCACACTTTAGCAATACGCTGACCAAATAGACTGGAAGCAGGGATCTCTGGATGCAGATCTAACTCAAATTGATGAGTGATGGTTTCGCCTGGCTGTATGGTGATATCTAGGCTAGGTTGCCAGCTTTGCAGTACGAGACTTTTGTTGTATTTAACTTCATTGTCACCGATTTCTTGCTCGGCTTTGGCTTCGGCCATAATGGCAAATTCTAGACCGTTTAGCTGTTGCTCAACATCGCCACCTTTAATGATGACTTCGATAGCAAAGCTATCACCGGCACGTAATTGTTCATCAAGCAAAATGGTATCAACGGTTGCTTTGCCAATGCCGACACTGGCGAGAAGTTTTTTTAGCATTTATCTGTCCTTGGATATAAACAAGCTTGAGGCTGACACTAGCATTAGGCATGGTTTAGCTCAATAACTACTGTGTATTTAGCTGGTTAGTTAGACTTCTACAACAGAGTTAGTGCAATGGTTACAGCTAATATTTTTAGTTTATAATCGAAAGCGCCGCAGCAAGCTTATTTCCCCTCTAAAAAACTCTGTAATATGTGATGTGAATCACTCATGTTTGACCCTCTCTCTACTCTACAATAGCGCCCCTTTCGTTACCTAAATCGAAATTGTTTAATCGTTATCTTCAGAACTACTGTTCTGGGGATTAAGTGCGCGCGCCGCGAATGGAAAATTGGCTTTTTTACAGTCGCTTTTACCGTGGCAACAGTGAAGTTAAGATGGAAATAATCTAGTTATGAGTACGCCAAGTAATGCACCGCACAGCGATGTAAAAGCTGCTAATACGGCAGCAAACTCTAGCGAAGTACCTGCAAAGTCGGGTTTGTTAGAGCGATTTTTTAAACTGTCAGCCCATAACACTAACGTATCGACTGAGGTCATTGCAGGTATCACTACCTTTATGACTATGGTGTACATCGTTTTTGTTAATCCACAAATCTTGTCAGCAGCAGGAATGGATGCCAGTGCGGTTTTTGTTGTCACCTGTCTGATCAGCGCCATTGGCTGTATCGCCATGGGCTTAATTGCTAACTTACCTATCGCGCTCGCTCCAGCAATGGGCCTGAATGCCTTTTTCGCCTTCTCTGTGGTCGTGGGGATGGGCGTAAGCTGGCAAATAGGTATGGGTACCATCTTCTGGGGGGCAGTGTGTTTTGCCATCGTGTCTCTACTTGGTATCCGCTCTTGGATTTTAACTAATATCCCAAAATGTCTGCGCATTGGTATTCCAAGTGGTATTGGTTTACTTATCGCCATGGTCGGTTTTAGTAACGCCGGTATTGTGGTCGCAAGCCCTGCAACCATGATTACAGTGGGTGACTTAAGCTCACTAGAATGTGTATTAGGTGCACTAGGCTTCTTTATTATCGTAATTTTAGCTTCTCGTGGTATTCATTCTGCGGTACTAGTGTCGATTGCAATCGTCACCGCTATTGCAGCTCTAATGGGCGAGATTGAGTACACTGGTATTGTGTCTATGCCGCCTAGTATTGCTAATACTTTTGGTGAGTTAGATTTAGCAGGTTCACTTGATGTCGCACTTATGGGAGTGATTTTCTCTTTTGCGCTGGTAAGCCTATTTGACAGCTCTGGCACCATGATTGGCGTAACAGAGAAATGTGGCTTTACCGATAAACGCGGCCGTTTCCCACGTATGAAACAAGCCTTGATGACAGACTCTGCGACATCAGTTGTTGGCGCTTACATGGGCACCTCAACCGTTACGGCTTACATTGAAAGCTCGGCAGGTGTTGCTGCTGGTGGACGTACAGGCTTAACTGCGATTGTTGCTGGCCTTTTGTTTATTTTGGTGATTTTCTTCTCGCCATTAGCTGCAATGGTACCGGGTTACGCAGTTGCTGGCGCACTGGTTTATGTGGGCATTTTGATGTCATCAGAACTCGCTAAAATTGACGGTAAAGACTTAACTGAGTCGGCTCCAGCTTTTATTACCGCAGTGATGATGCCGTTTACCTTCTCGATTACTGAAGGCGTAGCAGCAGGTTTTATTACCTACTGTGTGCTAAAAGTTGGCACCAATCGCTGGCGTGAAATCCACCCTGGTGTAGCGTTAGTGGCACTGCTGTTTATCATCAAATTTGCTTTTGTTGATGGTCATTAATTTCAATACTTAATGCATTGATGTTTAGCAAAATAAAAAGGCTCAGCGGATTACTCCGCTGAGCCTTTTTTAGTATTGCTTTACTGGATTAACGTGTACGTCTAAGTCCTAGCAGACCAAGTAACATTAGGCCAAAGTAACCCAATGAACCACCGTCATTTTTAGGTTTTACCTCTGGCTCAGGTTTAGGTGCTGGGTAACTTAGTGCAATAATCACAGGGTCGTGATCCGATGAACTAAATGCATTGTCAGACTTCTCTAGATCACCTGAATATTTGCTTGGGTATTCAAACAGGCTAGATTCAACTGAATTGATGTTCCAGTCTTCAATTGCTACCAGTTTATCGGCAACTAATTTGTTAGCTAGTGCATGGTCTAGGTTACCTAGCTCACCACTATAGCTATAGCCAAATGTTGCAGTGCCGTGGGCTTGAGTGTTTAAGTTGATAAGACCATAGCCTTTATCAATCTTGCTACCTTGACGTTCATATACGTCACCATTTAGTGTGGTCCAAGCTGCGCTCACTATTTCACGATTTGCTGTTGCTGCATCGTAATCGGTTAATACAGCGATGGGATCTTCCATGCCGTAAGAGTTCATGTCACCAATGACAAGCAAACCACCCTCTACAGTTTTTAGAGACTCGCCAAGTACTTTGGCTGCTGAAACCCGGAACTCATTACACTTACCTTGCAGATCAGCAGGATCTTTGCTTTCTGAAAACTCTAACCAGTCTTCTAAACAGCCTGAACCTTTTGACTTAAGGTGATTAACCACAACGGTAAGTTTT
This sequence comes from Shewanella sp. 10N.261.52.F9, assembly GCF_041471165.1. NCBI lineage: Bacteria > Pseudomonadati > Pseudomonadota > Gammaproteobacteria > Alteromonadales > Shewanellaceae > Shewanella > Shewanella sp. 10N.261.52.F9. The sequence goes on along the minus strand of NZ_JBFRNX010000001.1, from coordinate 131,279 downwards.
TCATCATTGATTTGGAAAGTTTGTCCTAAGCTATGACGCTGGAACTTATCGTAAGCAGGGCTGTACTCCAATGTGCCATTATTATCACGGCTAGCAACACCTTCAGTTGCGTGTTGCTCTGGTGTTGCAACGATAAAGGCATCACCGCTTGGGGTTACCTTGCTTGAACGATATAAAATACCCACTGCAATCGCATCACCACCAATGAACTCACCTTTATACTTATCGGCATCAGTAGCTTCAATAAAGGAATAGGCATCTTCTGCTGGCATTTCAGCGTTTAAGGCATCGAGCAGGTATTGAATTGAGCTATGCTCACTAAACCCGTTATTTTCAATCTCCATTAAGCCTATGATATCGGCATTCATTTCGGTAATAGCATTAACGATTTTAGCTCTTTGTAGCTGATAGTCTTCTAATGAGTGTGCACCACGACCACACCCACGGCTTGCATCTGCATCAGCTTGATCTTTACAAGTTGGGTTTAATGGACCGCCAATATCGCTATCGCTGGTGAACAGGTTTAGGACGTTAAAGCTAGCAACGCGAATGTCTCCCTGACTGGCAACTTCAGGAGCGTTTGTACGATCATTAATGCGAATAAAGTCACCGGCAGTAATTTCATTCGTCACGACTAAACGCGGCTCACCATAGCTGTAGCTAACAACGCCTGTCATATTGGTCATTTGATCACCAACACGAATATAGCCTGTTTCTGCATTGAATGTTGGGAAGTAAGGCACCTCACCATTTTTAGCTTTAAAGTCAGATTCTATATACAGCTCATTACCACGATTTGCTGCCTGTAATGCTGTCGCTTTATCTGAATGAGGGGCATAAACCTGTGTAGGCTTCATCAATGGTGTTTTATGAGAAAGCACCATATTGTTTCTTCTTGCTGCATAGTCATAGCTGAAAGTACGCGTAACTTTCATATCGCTACCCGCATCAAGCACAATTTGCATACCTTCGTAGCGGTTTAGCGCATCCTCAAATGACTCGCCATCAGCAACGTAAAAAGCTTCTGGTGCTGGCACGTCAGTTTTTTCGCCAATCACAAACTTTTTGTCTGCTTTAATATCGATTTGAGTCAGGCCATAGAAATCTTTAACTTTGCCCTTAACACACACTTGAGTGCCAGGCTGAATAGCTTCACTTGGAGCTTCACCTAAATAAACAAATACACCGTCAGAGGTGTAAGGTGAGTTATCCCCATTGATCTCTTGTAGATAAAAACCTTTAAACAGGCTTTCACCACGAGCCGTCACCACACCACTAATAGTCACTTCTTCATTTGACTCAAACTTACCTGATTCGATCAGTGGGCTAATACGACCAACGCCTTGCACATCGTAGATTGGGGTAATGGTTTCACCAAGGCAGCTAAAGCTTGGCTCTATAGGAATATCGCCACCTGCAAAATTACCATTGCGTGCACCGAGTCCGCTAAAGAGGTTCTTTGACTTAACCGTCCACTCGCTAGCTTGATAAGTGCTGTTAGCTGCGGTCACATTAGCATTACGCTCAACGGTAACATCTTTTGCCCAGTCACCAGTTGTGCCGATTTCACCAAACAGATCGACTTGCTCAGTTCCTTTTAGGATGGCAACTTTATCATCGCCATTGAAGTAAATTGCCGCACTGACGGAGTCAATTGCAGCATCTAATTCTATGGCGTTATCGGCATGGTTATTGGTGATCACTTTCACCGAACCAGCAGCAAGGTTTCCGCTTAAATTTAGAATAGTTTTAGCTGTGGCATCGCCTTTTGAGTAATAGGCTAAGGTGTAATCTGACAAGTCTACGCTTGCTGTACCTGAATTGTAGATCTCGATGGCTTTACTAAAGCCAGAGCCTTCTACATATTCACTTATCATAATATCGGCTTGTGCAGTCATAGGTAATGCAGCAGTGATTGCTAGCGCCAACGCTGACACTTTTGTAACTTTTTCCATGTATTCAACCCCGTTTTTATTATGTAGCCGTTAATTCTTGTTAACGTGCGCGAGGATTGTTACAGACTGATAACTTGGTATTTGTGATCCATGTCACATTTCTCATTTGCGAACGCTTAGTTTTCTTTTTGTGGTTAATAAGTGTGCGTTTGATCTTATTTAATCAGAATCAGGGTTTTTATAGATTTTTGGCTCACCGTATTTGCGGGGTTAAATTTTGCTAGGATTTCACTTTGTTGGTGTATTGGATTGCTTTTGATTGTTTTTGTAGTGTTATGAACCAAGATTTTAGCTACTTTTATGTTTGCTATGATAGTTGGTTTTTTAATTTGATTAAATGAACCATCGTTGTCAATTTAAGGGTAAAAATAGAGATTGTTTATCAAATAAAATTAGGTGAGAGGCAGAGTAAGGCATTTCTGCTGGCTTTACTTAAAACTGGAGAGTGATGGTTATTTTTGAAATAGCAGTATTGGACCTAAGACAGGCCCAATACCGTTAAGAATGAAGAGCGCTCCCGTCATCAATCTAGATATTACTTATTGATGACCATTTGCCCTTTAACCCACACCTTACAGATGTTTTGACGGTTATTGAGGGTAATGATTTTCTCTAGCTTATCCTTAGGGCTGTCCATCTCATCAATAATAAAGATATTGCTGTCCGCAACTGCTATATCAACCACTAAGGCATCAAATTCATACCCTGGCTGGAACAAACCCACTTTAGCATCAATCGCTTGCCCACCGCCAACGGTCGCCATCCAGTAAGACTCTAAAAATGAGATACGACTGCCACTTTCGCCGCGAGTATCGGCTGGTAAGTAAGTTGACGTACCATCTTCACGAACCCGTGAATGATTAACCGCATCAAGGCAAGTGTGAAAGATTGATGGGATTGGTGCACCAGCTAAGTCACTACCAAGTCCGCATTTTAGGTCGTTATCCAGAATTTCACGGGTTTGCATTGCAGCGTTGGCAAAATACATGTTTGATAACGGGCAATGCGCAATACTTGCACCGCTTTCTTTAATGATAGCGTGATCGGCTGGGGTTAAGAAAATCGAGTGCGCAAGAATCGTTTTGTTGGTCATTAAACCATAATCACGATAGATCTCGGCGTCGGTTTTGCCATACATTTTCTGACTATAGTCACGCGCCCAGTCGCTTTCAGAGCAATGGGTTTGTACGTGACATTGGTATTTTTGAGCAAGCTCACCTAGACCTTGTAGCATCTCACTGGTGCAACTTGGTACAAAGCGTGGGGTTAATACTGGCGAGACCAATTGTTGCTCATTACCTTCAAGCGCCAATACTTGTTGGATGAAATCTTCAGTTTCAACCAGTGCATCTGCAGTAGAAGCTTCAATATAAAATGGTGGACACTGGCTTGCTTCATCCATATTCACTTTACCGACAAAGCCACGTTGGCCTTGCTTTAAACATTCGCGAGCTAGCTCAACAGAGCTGTCTTTATGAATAGTGGCAAAATACACCGCGCTAGTAGTGCCGTTAGCAAGCAGTGACTTTACTAGGCTTGGATAGATCTGCTTAGTAAAATCCATATCGGAAAATTTGGCTTCTAATGGGAAAGTATAATCTTGTAGCCAATCGTAAAGCGGTAAGTCTAGGCCTTTACCCGCTTGAGGAAATTGCGGCGCATGCACGTGCAAATCAACCATGCCAGGCATTAAGTATTGAGTTGAAGAAAGTTCAATTAGCTGATTGCTGCTGGACAATATGCTGACTTGGGTTTGGAAATCGGCATTAGTTTCGGTCAACACAGAAGCGATATTGCCTTGGCTATTAACTTGAATTAATGCCTTTGGTGCATACTCAAAATCACCTTTGGTTGGGCAATGAAAGTATTGTCCTAGGACTGCAAATTTAATCTCAGACATCTTGGTGCATCCATCTTATTTATATGTAGGGTCTATGCCGCGGGAGTATTACATGAGCACATTGAAAATTAATAAAATTAACTGTTATTTGTGAACTGGCTAATAGACTAAATAAGTCATTGCTGAATTTAACAGCTCAATCATCAAATAGAGGTTTTGTTCTTTGTAAGACAGGCTGTCAATTTTTGGCTATGATCTGTAAAGTACGCCCCATAAAATGCATGGGTAATTGATGAGCTATGCACAGCTAAGTAAAAGAGATTTGAAAATGAATAACGATCAAAACGTAATCGATAATCTAGACGACTTACGTCGCTTTTTAGTTTCAGTTGAAACTGGTGGTATAGGTCTTGAAGGGGTGGCTGGTGTTGGTATGGCGACGAACATAGCTGATGGACGTCATTTTGTTGCTGTTTTTGATAATGATCAGAAGCTTTTGCATGCACGCTGGGTAAGCGACGAAGTTTACGAAAATGGAAAAGAGATGGTTCGTGACGGCGTAATGGGCAAGCATTAAGCATGTTTACGACCAGCTGCACAGCCTTCGTCATCTAGATTTTGAGCGACTGTGTACGAGTAAAACATTATAAATAACCTAAAGCTCAAGGTTAACTACCTTGAGCTTTTTTATTGTGTTTTAGTGGTCGGTATAACCATGAATCACAAACTCTAATCATGGTCGCAGCCTTTATTGCTCAGTTGGATTACACTTGCGCGGTATTTTTATCCAAGCGCCAAATAAGCCTCTTTATCGGTGCACAGTTATATACTGTACTCAATTGATAAAACTTCCCTACAACAGTGTTTTCAACAATATGTTGTTAACCGAATACAATAGGTCATTGCAATGCAAACCGCTGAATACTTTATTGAACACCTTGAGTTAGAACAACATGTCGAAGGCGGTTACTTCCGCTCATCTTATCGCTCAGAGCAAAACTTTGACGACAGTCGTGCACTTTGGACCAGCATTTACTTCTTATTGCGCACAAATGAGGTGTCGAACTTTCACCGCTTAACTGCTGATGAAATGTGGTACTTCCACGCTGGAGAGTCATTGACGATTTATATGATTGATGAACAAGGCGTGCTTACCACTGCGCAGCTTGGCCTTGATTTAGCAGCTGGTGAGCGGCCACAATTTTTAGTGCCTAAAGGCTGTATATTTGGCTCTGCAATGAACAAGCCGGGCTTTTCTTTAGTGGGTTGTATGGTGTCACCCGGTTTTACCTTTGATGACTTTGAGTTATTTAGCCAAGAAACATTATTAAATGACTACCCACAACATGAAGAGATTATTAAGCGACTAAGTCGCTGTGGTGTGGGGAGCTAGTAAATAAATATTTAAAAGGCGCTAATAAACAGTTTTTAGCGCCTTTTTATTGCTTTACTGCAACAAAAGATAAGCTAAAACTGCAGCGGTTGCAGGATCAAGAAAATAGCGATTGCACTGGCAAGCAAAGCTGCTACGGGGATTAGGTTTCTCGCTAAACGTTGAGATAGCTTTCCTTGCTCTGCGACATAGTCAGTGTGTTGTTGTTGAGTTTGCGTTAATAGTTTTGCTGTTTTTTCTAAGTTATGAGTTAGCTCTGTGGTGCGGAGCTCATTGTTTGATAGTTGCTCCGACAATGTTTCGACTATTTGATTTAGTTCGACAAGTTCTTCTTTTTGCGTCTGTAGTTGTGCACTTGTTTGCAGGTGTTGTTGCTTTAGTTCAGCCTTTTGCTGGCTTAGCATTTCAATAGCACTGTCTTGAGAGGTATCTTTTAGGCTTTTAGCTTCGTTATCATCTTTCAGAGAGTGAGCCATTTTTGACAACTGGCTGATCTCTACATCTTGGGACAAATCCTTTTTACGTTTAGCTTCGCTTTTTTGTTGCAGTTCATTGATCAACTGTTGGCGAGTATCTGCACCTTGAATAATCTGTTGTGAAGTCTTATCTAGATGGGCAATTTTGGCGCTTTGCTCAGAGTCGATAATATCTTTCACTTCAACAAAATCATCGAGCTCTATCAGTTTACGCTCATGATTTTCGATTTGTTGAGACTGCGCTAGTTGATAGCTTACTTGCTGCTCAATTTTGGTGACAATTGCAAGTGCCGCTTCTTTTTGGTTGCTGTCTAATGTTTTATCGTCTTTGGTTAGCTTTACTATTTTTTCTACTAAGGCTTCATGGAAATCTTTTAAAAATCCATTTTTAATATTTTGTACTTTAAGCACGATAGTTAGAATATTTTGGGTGACTTCTAAACTTGCGCCAAGATTTTCAACCATAGCGGCAAGATCTTTATCGTTACGGCCTGAAATACTACCAAAAGCATTACTCCAAAATCCTTTTTTATTGATTTCAGTGGCAAGCTTTTGCACATCTTTAGTCGTTTTTAATGCTGCTGTTAGCTTAGTTAGGTTGCTTTCAAAGTCCTGAAAGAAGACTTGGTATTCTTGTCTTTCAATAAGCTCTTGTTTGGCTTTTACTAATGTCACGCTTTTGCTCCTAAGGAAATGCTATTTAATCTGTCTTCTATACTGAAATGCTCGATGGCTTGATGTTGCTCAAGTTGTTTAGTTTGTGCAGATAAGTCGAGTAATAGCTCTTGGGATGAGCGCATGTAATCTTCAAGGCCATTAATCATAATTAACTCTTTTTCTGCATTAATCACCAGCTGCTCACAGGCGCTTCTTTGTTGAGCAAGCGATTGTTGTTGCATCGGGTTGAAGTTAACAATTTTTTCGACAATTTGTGGCACAAAACCCGATAAGTAATGGCTAGACACACCAAATCCAATTGCGGCTATCGTTGCTGCAAAATAGGGGGCAAATGGTGCGATAGGCGGTATGAGTGCGGTCAGATTTGCCTCAATGATAGGATCGAGTGCATCCCAAATCACTAAGCAGCCACTGGTAATGATAGTTTCAGATATTTTTGCGACAAGCTCGGCCTTGCCCATTGTTTTTTGGCCTTTATACAACTGCCACGCCGCGTAACCTAAGTCGTAAATGTTGCGAGCTAATTGATAAATTTTGCGAATGGCACTTGAAAAGGCGTTAACAATAAATTCAAAAATCCCTTTTAGTATAGATCCAGGATTTTTCAGGATATTGGCAATAACAGACCAGATCTTATTAAATAGACGCTTTATACGATCTTTAAGTTTGGTTTTTCCGCCAGAAACAATATCAACTAACTCATCTTTTAAAGCTTTAATACAAGTGGAGACTAGAGTTTCTAATATACTCCAGCCGACATTTTCTGCTGCGGCTTTAGCTGCACCTGCAGTAAGGCTTGCTGTGCTACCAGAAGCATCTTTCATTTTCTTTGCTTCAATATTGGAGCGAGTACCTTGTTGATTAAGTAGCTCTTCGCGGGCGTTAACACTTGGTTGTGCCTCTTTGATAAGGTGCGCTTCAATCGCTGCAGCAGTTTCTTTTGACTCACATGAGATAAACTTAACTACACAACCTTCTGTAAGCTGATCTGATAATTTATATTGCTCGCCATTGCTGAGTTTTTGGCGGTTTTCATTCAGGTGACCAGCATGCCAGCGGCTACGAATATTCGCACTGTCACCAACATAAACGGGCGTATTGGTTTTATCGAATACAACATAAACCCCTGGCTTCCCCGGCACTTGGTGTAATCCTTCGGCAATACCATCTTTTACTGTGAATTGACCATCGTATTGCATGCTAGAAAGTAATGAAATGCCATGAGATAAGCTTTTGCTAATCATCTCTTTCCAATCGACACCTCTATTAGCCACTTCCATGACATCTTTTGCTGATGTGGCAGCGAGTGTATCCTCGATTGTTATTTTTACACTTGGGTGCTTACTGCCAGCTTGGGAGTTGTTTTTGTTTCTTACTCCGCCCACAAGTTTTCGAGTAACGTTATCAATAGCTTTATCAACAATAGCGTTGGTGAGGGGGGAAAAGCTGTGAGTTACTTCGGCTGTATTAGCTGTGGTCACACATCCATCCTTTTGATGTTCATAAACGGTTTTTATTCAGGCGAGTTACTTATTAAATGCAAAGGGTTTATTTCACATTTATATTGGCAACGGTAAGTAAATTATCATATGCAGAAGTGAAGAAGTTTGGTTTGGGTCTCACAAAAGTATCGATTAGTATCAAATGGTTACTTTTAAAGCATAACGCCAGTCAAAGACTGGCGTTATGCATTTTGGATCGCCGGACACTAAGTTTTTTTGTTAAGCACCGCATCAATATCGGCAGCGCAGTGGCGCTCTTCAAGTTGCTCCCACTCTTCGCCCCATGAGCGATTAACGATTCGACCACGCTGTACGGCTTCACGTTGCTCAACTTGCTTTGCCCAGCGCAGTAGGTGTTTGTAGCTCGTGACATCTAAAAACTCTGCAGCGTTATATAAATTGCCCAGCACTAGGCTGCCATACCAAGGCCAGATAGCGATATCGGCAATACTATATTCATCACCACCAATATATTCATTGTTAGCGAGTTGCTTATCGAGCACATCGAGTTGGCGCTTAGTTTCCATGGTAAAACGGTTGATTGGGTATTCAAATTTCTCTGGTGCATAAGCGTAGAAGTGACCAAACCCGCCGCCCAAATAAGGTGCTGAACCTTGTAGCCAAAATAACCAGTTCATGATTTCGGTTTTAGCAGCTACATCTTTAGGTAAAAAGTGACCAAACTTTTCAGCTAGATACAACAGAATATTGCCCGACTCGAATACGCGGATTGGTGTGTCAGTTGAGGTATCAATCAGTGCTGGAATTTTGGAATTTGGATTAATATCGACAAACCCTGAGCCGAATTGATCGCCCTCACCAATATTAATTAAGTACGCATCATATTCAGCTGCCGTCACGCCCTTAGCAAGTAGCTCTTCTAGCATGATAGTGACTTTTTGGCCGTTAGGGGTCGCTAACGAATGTAATTGCAATGGTTGCTCACCATGCGGCAGTGCTTGCTGATGTCTTGCACCTGAGTCTGGGCGATTGATACTTGCCCATTGGCCACCATTTTCGTTATCCATGGTCCAAACGTTTGCTGGTGTGTATTGGTTTGTCATGTCTTATCCTATTGGTTTAGTCCGCTTTATTGATATTGAGCTGCTTGCTTATTGTTTAGGCTTTACATTATAGATATCGGGTCGAAAAGCGGTTTTAAAACCCCTAAGCGCTTTTATGAATATAACTGTTTAATCTGATTGAGATAGCTTTTGAATAAAGCGGGCAATAAAGGTTCGACATAAAAAATGCCAGTCAGATAACTGACTGGCATTGGTCGGTTAGCTTAATAGTGTCTTGCTATTACCAAATGCGTACGCGCTGATCTTCAGGAAGATACAGTTCATCACCTGGTTTAACGTCAAATGCTTTGTACCAAGCATCGTGGTTACGTGGTGCTTGTGCACGGTAGCGACCTGGAGCATGAGTACCTGCACGTAGCTGATTAAGCATGCTTTGTTCAGTGCGCTTTTCTTTCCATACTTGTGCCCAAGCTAGGAAGAAGCGTTGATCGCCGGTAACACCATCAATGACTGGTGCTTCTTTGCCGTTAAGGCTGAGCTTGTATGCGTGGTAAGCCATCGATAGACCACCTACGTCACCAATGTTTTCGCCTAGGCTGTTGCGACCATTAACGAAGTTCTCTGGAATTGGCTCATACTTACTGTATTGAGCGGCAAGTTGATCAGCTTTGGCTTCAAATGCTGCGCGGTCAGCATCCGTCCACCAGTTACGCTGAATGCCATTTGCGTCAGACTTTGAACCTTGGTCATCGAAACCGTGACCCATTTCATGTCCAATTACCGCACCAATACCACCATAGTTAACGGCTGGATCTGCATTTGGATCGAAGAACGGTGGTTGTAAAATTGCCGCTGGGAACACAATCTCGTTAAACGAGCTGTTGTAGTAAGCGTTAACACGTTGTGGCGTCATGCCCCAACGATTACGGTCAGTCTTTTTAAGCTCTTTAGCGACGCTATCAGCTTGGAAGAATTGACGCAGGTTTTGAATATTACCCACTAGATCTTTGTTGGTTAGCTCTACGCCATCAAATTCTTGCCACACATCTGGGTAACCAATTTTCGGGTTAAATGCAGCTAGTTTAGCGTGCGCATTAACTTTAGTTTCAGCGCCCATCCAATCGAGACCATCAATACGCTCGCCCATTGCTGTGCGAAGGTTTTCAACTAGCGCTGCCATTTGCTGCTTAGAAGATTCAGGGAAGTAACGTGCTACGTATACTTTACCAATTGCAAAACCAAGAGATTGAGTGCCAGACATTTCAGAGATAGCGCGCTTCCAACGAGGACGCGGCTCTTGCTGACCGCTTAAGGTTTTACCGTAAAAACCAAAGTTAGCGGCGTAGATATCTTCAGACAGTAAACCTGCGTTGTTGCTTACTGTGTGGAAAGTTAGGTAGTCCTGCCAAACCTTTAATGATTCAGTGTTAACCAATTTAATCATGGCTTTAACTGGATCAGGCTGAGAGATATTTAGTTGTGGTACTTGATAACCGGTTTCTGCAAAGTAGGCGTCCCAATCAAAACCAGGATACTCTTTTGCCAAATCGGCACGCTTAACTTGGTTAAGGGTTAGGTCACGGTTACGACGCTTTTCACGTGGCCATTGGCCTTCTGCCATTTTAGTTTCTAACGCCAGAATCGCCTCGGCGCGAGCTTGGCCATCTTTGATACCGGCAAAAGCGAGCATTTCAGCAATGTGGTTAACGTAGGCTTCACGGATTTTGACAAAGCGCTCAGCGTCTTCAAGGTAGTAAGAGCGATCTGGTAAACCTAGGCCGCTGGCACCAATCGACATTTCATATTGGTTAGGGTCTAAACGGTTAAACCACATGCCGCCAGCAATTGGCGAGCTAGCGCCAGTTAGCCAAGCTTCACCAAATACTTTGGTGAGATCGTCAGTTGATTTAATCGCCTTGATTTGATCGAGTGTGCCTTGAATTGGCGTGATCCCAAGCTTATTGATGGTATCTGTGTCCATGTAAGCTTGATAAAAATCAGCAATTAACTGCTCTTCAGCGTTGAGGTCGCTGCGGCTAGCGATATCGTCGATAATTTCTTTAACTTGCTTTTCGCTGCGCTCAGCAAGGCCGGTAAATGCACCAAAACGAGTTTTATCAGCAGGCATAATGTAGTTGTCGTACCAAGTACCGCTAGCATACATAAAGAAGTCATCACCAGGCTTAATTGCTTCATTTCGCGCAGCTAAGTCAACACCAAAACTGCCCAGTTCTGCTTTATTGTCAGCAGCTTTAGTCACTTCAGTTTGTGTATCTGTATTTACATCTGATGCGCCACAGCCCGCTAAAAACGTGGTCGCTAAGGCGATTGCAATTAATGATTTTTTCATTTTTATTCTTGCTTCCTTGTCAATTTCTTATCGTTTATTAACGAATATTATTATGATTTTTAACGCTTCTATCTTCTAGAATTGGCATAAAATGTCAACCTTTGAATTGTGAGCAAACTTTAACGGAATTTGCCCGTTCGAGTTCAGCTCAGCCCATTAAAGGTCGTAACATGCAAAACAATCAGTTACTAGGTTTGAGCGAGCGGCAATATCTGAGAGGGTGACAAGCTAAAGATAAAAAAATAGCAGCCATAAGGCTGCTATTTTTCAGTCATTGAGCATGTGTTTAAGCTGTAATAGCCTTATTTACGCTGTTTTTGCTCTTTTTGAATATACGGCGGTAAAAAGTCACCGCACTAAATATTAATATCAGACTGCCGATTAGTGATACCGAAGTAATAAACAATGCGTAACTAAATGGCATATTCAATGCATCGTGTAGTGGTCTAACAAACGCAGCGACTTGGCCTGATAGCGGTCTGTCACTATGTTTAATCACATCTTTAATAATGCCTTGCTCGAAACTCATGGTCATACGGTCTGCTTCACGAAGCCATACACCGCTGTGGCTATCAAAACGAATGCTGTAATTTAACTCGGTAACGACTTCACCTTTCTTAACCCGTGGTTTGCTCACTGAAACCAGATTAGCCTCAGGCCATAAATCTTGCGCTGTTTGTAGCTGATTTTGCCAGTTGCTTGCTTGACTCACTGGGTAGCTGATTTCAGATTGTGGTTGCTTTAATGCGCCAGTCCATAAACTTTTATACGTGATTAAAAAGCCACTGATACATAAAATAAATAATGGTACCGAGATAAATAGACCTAACTGAATATGGCTTTTTACTAGGCTGCTAGAACGGGTATTAGTGGGAATACTTTGTTTTAATCTAAAGCCTTTACGCACACGCCACCAAAGGTAAATTCCCACTAAGGTCACAGTGCCGCCAAGTAACGATGCCCAAGCATTAATGTATTTGCCGCCAAAGTCTTCTAGCAAGAAGTTACGGTGTAGCCAAAAAATGGTGCGATAACCAGGAATGTCGCCAAATGAACTTACAGACAGTTCGTTGAGTTCACTGTCTAGTGCCACTGTTTTACCGCGAGTGGCCGCTTGGATGTAAGGCGTGTGCTCAGTTGGAAAACGTACCGTGCTCATTTCAGGGTAACGCTCAAATAAGGTCTCCACAGTGTGCGCTTTTTGCTCAATGGATAACGGCGCATATTGCTGACCTTTATCATCGAGTCGCTTAAACATATCAACACTACCTAGATATACGCCAGTAGTGAGTACAAGCAACATAGTAATGCTGATGAAAAAACCTACCCAGTTATGAAACCATTTTAAAGCTGATACTGCGTTCATATTTACATTCTCAATGTCAGTCTAGGCAAATGTTGGTCCAAGACAAAAAAGGGCTACCTTAAGCTTGTTGCTATAAACATATTGATTTTTATATTATTTTTAGCAAAAGGCATAAGTTAGATAAAACTTGCGAGAATGGTAATCAATCTCACTTTCAACTGCAATTAAAGAAGTGTAAAGACACGTGATAGGGTTAACAATTAGGCAAATAGAAAGCCCGCAAATTGCGGGCTTTAAGATAGTTGATGTTGAACCCCGTTTTTTACTGGATTAAACACTCACCAACTTGCTCCGGATCAAGCTTTGTCGTTCGAATGTACTTACTGCCCATGCAAGCCGTGTAGCGGCTAAAAAATTCCCTGAGTTGCTCATTCATCGGGAGTGCTGAGCGCTGTTTAATCATGATGAGTGCATCTTGTAAGCATTGAGACTTAAAAGGTTGCATGCTGATAGCGCAGCTTTTTACATCATCAAAGCCCAAGCATTGTTGGTATTTATCTTGTTCACAAAGGTAATATTCACCTCGGGTGATTAACTTTTCGAGCGTTAACCCTTGCTCAATAACCTTATTTTTTTTGCCCATAGTGCTGGGCTTTTCATCCATATTTACCAGCATAAAAGACTTCTTAGCAACGACGGAATCACGATAAAGGATCTCTAATGTCCAGCGACCCGTGACAAGCTCATGAGGCTCACCGAAATACCACATGGCTAAGTTTTTATCATGCTTAAACATGGTGTCGGTCCAACTTGAGCTAGTAAAGCCTTTGCCACTCTTAGGATTGACAATTTCAGGGTGAGTCATACGCACGGTTATTGGGAACTGACTCTGATTCTTAATAAGCGGGTCAATTTGACCTTGAGCATTTTTCGGTAAGCTTACTGAATATCGATAGCCTATGTATTGACCTAAGGTTGGCGTGACTAATTGGCTGGCAGCCACATTATATTGAGTGCCTTTTTGGCTAATTGTGCCAGCCTCTATAATGCTCACTCTTGGCGAGATTAAATTGGATAGCGATTGTTGTTCATGAGTAGCTTTATTGCTGATATCTAACGGTGTACCTTCAATTGAGATAACTTGCGGCAAATGCTCCTCATTGAGGATTAGCTGCTGTAGTGGGTTATTGAAGGCAATCACTTTTTGTAGCTGAGTAAAAGAGGAGATATCTAAGCTGGTGATGCGATTACTATTAAGCTCAACTTCTTTTAAAGGAGAGTTGGGGTTTAGCTTAAGTTCATCAATTTGATTGTAATCAGCTTTAACTTTAAGCAGTAGTGGATTGTGGCTGAGATCAAGCTGCTTGAGTTGGTTATTCCTAACCGAAACAACGCTGAGTTCTGGATGATACTCTAGGTTGAGCTCAGTCAGTTTGTTGCTAGATAAATGGAGGTGAGTAAGCTTAAGGTTATGCGATAAGTCTATGGTTTTTAGTGTTCCAATAGGCAAACGCAATGCCTGTAACTCTAAATTATTAGACAGATCTATCTCGGTAAGCTGATGATGACTTAAGCCAATATCTCTAAGTTTTGGCTGTGCTGATAAATCAATATCGCTCAATGGCAGCTTATAAGCATAAAGGCTTTTTAATTTAGGATTGCTGCTGACATCAATAGCGCTGAGTTTATTTCCTGACAAGTTGACTGCAGTAAGGTTAGGGTTGTTAGACAGGTCTATATCCGTTAACTGATTATCGGCAAGAATAAGTCTATCTAGTTGTTCTAGTTCACCGATATCGATATGAGCTATCTGGTTATCGAGTAATATCAATGTTTTTAGTGCAGGCATAAAGCGAATTTCATCAACATTACGTATTTGTTGACTATTACATTGAATTTCGGTGATTTGAGCTAGATTTTTAACTTCGTTTTTTTGTACACATTTTGCAAATTGAGGGTCCTTAAATTGAACCTCACTAACAAGCGTAGGAGCTTGGTTGAGTGCGCAGCCGCTCAAGGCTAACAGGCTTGAGCCAAGTAGACCGATGGTTAACTTCGATACGTTCATTAAGTGCAGAACCTTATTTTTCAATTTGGGTTAACAACAAATATCATTAATCCAGATTTGAGATTATTTATGGCGGGCAAACTAACATAAAGTCGATGTGGTTAGGGATAAGGCTTTGAATTGCTTGAGCTAGATCGAGCAATATCATCACTAGAAATAAAAAAGGAGCCAAAAGGCTCCATTTTTATTTTATCGCGAATGATGCATTACTTATTTGTGTCGCGAATATCCATAATTGGCATAGCGCCGTCACCCATCATGGTGCTTGGTAATCTACCATCCCAAGCCTGCGCCTCTGTTAATTTAACAATTAGCGGGTTATTTTTAAGCGCTTTTGCTTTAGCTTCAATCGCTTGGGCTTCAGCCTTACCTTTAAGCAAGATTGATTGCGCTTCAGCTTCAGCCACTTTTAAAATCCCTTTTGCACGAGCATCGGCAGTGTTTACTGCTCGTAGCGCTTCTAAGCGTTGACGCTCAAGTTTGTGTTCCTCTGCTGCTGCGAGGTTTTTCTCGGTCTGCTTGATTTCAATCGAGTTGATGTATTTTTGCGGCAGAATAATATTTTCAATTTGAATGTTATCAACGATAACAGGGAAGCCTTCCATTTCTTCGGCTAAGCGGCGCTCAATACCTTGTATGGCACTGGCTCTGTCTTGAATTAACTGCTCGGCTTCAAATTGCGGAATGGTGTCTTTGGTGGCTGAGCGGAAACGTGGGTCAAGAATACGCTGCTCAAATTGAGTTAAGCCGCCATAGCGCTTAAATAGGTCAAGCGCAGCTTCTTTATTTACCGTCCAGTTAACCGAAACTTCGATAGTGACAGGCATTTGCTCTTTAGTGCTTGATGCCATTTTCTCGGCATTTTTACGGGTACGCACTTCGATCATTTCAACCGTTTCAATAAAAGGAATTTTGAAATGTAAGCCTGGATTTTGCTGATCTTTTGCCTCACCGAAACGCTTTACCACGCCGACGTGGCCTTCAACAACGATAAAGTAAGAATTAAAGATAGCGACGATTAACAATAAGATTGGCAGAATCTTTAACAATGAAAATGATTTTGTAATTTGGGTAAATTTTGAGTTTTTTTGCAGCATTTTGATATCCTTTCTTAATATGCGCCGCAAAGATACCAGTAAATGCTAATAGGTGAAACAGTTGTGCTTAATTGGTTGCGTTTGTGCTTGGGATGTTACTCAAAAAGGCGGGGCGGCATCAATCACTTACTTAAGGTTTTGATGCCGTTTAGAGAGGTTAACCGTTAAAGTGAGTTAATTGGTGGTAAAGCGCATCTTTTAATACCGCTCTGTCATGCTTGAGTTGGTGCATCGCTTCATCATCAATGGGGGCGCCTTTTAGTTCAAGCACTCGGATCTCTTTATCAAGCGCATTGTAATGTTTAGTGTCTTTTGCAAAAGCCTCATCACTTTGACAAAGCTTAACAATAATATCTTGGTACTCAGGAAACTCATGAATAAGTGAGTGATCTTCGCCTAACATATCAACCCCTAACTAGTGAATAAACAGTATTGTTGCTTAGGTAAGTAAAGCCAACCGTTAGATTAAATTCAAGGTGGCAATATAAGGTTTAATTGTTTTAGTAATGACTGGAGCTTTGAATGATAAAAAGTGGTGAGGTAGGGGAGCTGCTTATCGTCATAAAAATGCCTGCTATTAAGCAGGCATTTTCCAAGCGATATATTACAAAGCACGAATGCGTTTGATTTCTTCAGCATCAATACTGAGAGACTCTAAGAATTTTTGGTGCTCTTTTGGCTCAAGCTTTTCAAAGGTTTGATGCCAGCGCACCATTGCCGCTTCGTCAAATCCTGCTTCAAGCATAATCTCTACCCAACGTTGTTTGTTTACCATTTCATTCTCCAATAAATCAGGGGCCTTCAATAAGATGACAATGGCCCGCTGTTGCTGTCTAAGTTTGGCAACCTCTTGCTCGAGCTGATTAAAGTGTTCTTTTAATAGCTGAGGTTGCTCAAGTGCGTTCTCTTTGTTAAGTAAGGTTGCAATATTGGCTACTGATAACCCATATGCACGATACGACACTATCGCAGCTAACTTTTTATCTTCAGCCTCACCATAATATCGATAACCATTATCAGCTCGTAAAGCTGGAGTCAGCAGCCCCTCTTTCTCATAATAGAGCAGAGTGGTTCGAGAGATATTGGCGCGTTTTGCAAGTTGGGTAACCGTATACATATTTCATCCTAGCCTTGACGACAGCGTGGAGTTTCAAGCCTATACCTATAGACAGGTCAATAGAATAATGATTACGGTTAAGCTTTGCTTGTACCAAGTCTTTTGCTTTGAGTATTTGAGATACAACCAACCATAATCACAAGCAGCCCAATAGCAAAGCTGTTGGTAAGCAAAAGTATTTGGCTTACTTGCGTTGTTGAGGCGATGGCTAACGTTGATATTATCGGCAGTTCTTTGAGGACAAATTGCAACAAGATAAAGCTTAAAAGTAGGGCGTAAACAAAGTGACGACCATGCCCAAGTTTAGCTAAGAGAGCAATTGATATAGAAAATAAGATGACATATTTAGGTAGGCTGAACCAAAACATGCTAATAAGGTCATCAAGTTCATAGGGTAATTGAGTTAGCAGCTCTTTATATTGCTTTATTAAGGTTAAGCTCCAGTCCATATACCTGTCAGGTACGTAAAATTGGGTAATGCTAAAGGCGATGACTATTGCACTGAGCATGACAATATTTTGTTGGTAATTGATTTTAGCAGCCAAGCGTCGCCATGAATGTTTTAGCCCTGCAACGGCTAAAACAGCAATCATGAGTTCAGTAAGGCTATTGATAACCCATATTGGCCAATAGCGATAACTGGCACTGACAGGTTCTGCTAGTGGTGTGCTTAGCGTTAGCATGGCTGATAATATAGATAGCAGTACAAACAGCAGCAAAACTGAAATCATAAAAGGCAGGGATATGTTTTTCGTTTCTGCGACAACACAGTAGCTAGCAAAAAACGCATAGATAAAGAGTAAGAAGAAGCAAAACCTCTGATTTTGATCTTGCAGGTAAGCATTGTTGGCATAATCCGCAGGTATGCTGCTACCAAAAAAATAAAGCTGCTCCGGAAAAAGTAATATTATCGCGGCCTTAAGCGCCACAAGGGCAAGGCTAATTAGCCCTGCAAGTGACAAGCAATGAGTATTTGATAGTCGGGAAAGCACTGATTATTAATCCATTAATATCTGTATTGGAATTGGATCCTATTCTAAAGATACGCTGACGTAAAATATCATGCTTAATCAATAGCACTTTTGCTTAAAAGAAGGCTGCACCACTTCTACTTTTCAAAGTGATTTACAGCCTAGATTTGCTGAGTGATAGTTGTTAACCCATTGAGCTCGGAGCAAGAGTATAAACGCCTTGATTAACTGATTTAGATGCTCGCCATCGCTCGGCTAAATAAAATATCGCAGGGCAGTAAATTAAGATGGTGGCAAGAGAGAATAGAGTGCCAAAACTTAAACTTATTACCATAGGAATAAGATATTGTGCCTGAACAGAGGTTTCAAATAGCATCGGGGCTAACCCTACTGTGGTTGTAACCGCTGTGATAGTTACCGGTCTAAAGCGCGCAAGGCTGGCTTGCAAAACCGCATCAATAATAGCTAAACCAAGTTGCTGACGTTTTTTGATTTCCAGTAACAACACAAATGAGCCATTAACCACGAGTCCCGATAGCGCAATCATGCCAAATAGGCTCATCACGCTAAAGCTATGCCCCAGCACTATATGGCCGAGCATCGCAGCGGCTAAACACAGTGGAATGACACTAAGAACGAGTAACGCATCTAAGCTATTTTTAAAATAAATCGCTAAAAAAGCGAACACAAGAAATAGCGCTAATACAATGCCACTTGTTAGATTGGCACTTACTTTTCGCTCAGTTCTCGCACTACCACCTAGCTCTAACGCTACATTTGGGTACTGCTGAGCAATACTGGGCAAAACCTGTTCATCAACCTGCTTTACGAGTAATGACACATTGGCTTGGCTTCGAATAACGCTGGCGCTGACTTCGACTTGCTCAACCCCGTCTACACGCTCAATTTGTGCCTGTGAATACTCAGGCTTAATTGTTGCGACTTGCCCTAGTAAGACCTGTTGCCCTGAGGGTGAGATTATCAATATGTCAGCTAACGTATTGGCTTTATATTGTTCACGCTTATCGCGCATGACTCGTACTTTTAACTCTTCGCCAGCTTGTATTTGGCGGCTGACTTCTTTGCCATACAAACTATTGCGCACAATTGAGCCCAAATTATCGCTGGTAAAGCCCATTAATAAGCCTCGTTGATTAACGGTGAGGGTGTACTCGCGTTGGGCATCGATTAAGCCGCTATCTATATCTGCGATCCCTTGTAAAGATTGAAGCTTGTCCATGAGGGTATAACTTGCCGCCTGCAGAGCTTCACTGTCGATACTAGCAAGTTCAATTGATATTTCTTTTCCGCCGCCAGGGCCGACTTCAAAATCAAAGAAAAGTGATTTTACACCAGCGACTTCACCTATCTCCTGTCGCCAATTATTGACTAATTGCCTCGCGCTATATTGGCGCTGTTCTTCAGCTGGAATTTGGAAGGTACTTGAGCCTGCGCTGCCTTCAATCGACAACATGATATGTTTATAATTGCCTGGCTCTTTTTGGCGAATAAAGGCTCGTACGCCTGCAGCTTCAATGGTCTGCATAATTCGCTTTTTATCGGCAAGCGAGCTGCCTGCAATAAACTCTACCTCAACATCGATTCGCTCCGACTCAACTTTCGGCACAAAACTGCTATCGACTCGTCCTGAACCTACCCATGTAAAGACGATAAGGCTCGCAGCAATAAAAACCGCGATAACGCTCAAAGGGTTTTTCAGTGTCTGATTAAGTAAACGCTTAAAATGGCCCTCACGCAGCTTTTCAAAAGCATTAAAACTGCGCTGCTGTATTTGGGCTAGCTGAGTTAACCTTTTTGGTTTATTCAGTTGTTTTAAATGATACGGAAGAATAAACAAGGCTTCGATGAGTGAGACAAAAAAGATAGCAAAAATAAGTAATGTCATGGGCTTATACATATTGCCTAGCTCGCCCGCTACAAACAGTAGCGGCATAAAAGCAATAATATTAGTGGCCACAGAAAAGCATACTGGCAGCGCCATCTCATGCACACCCTGCTTTAAAGCTTGGTCTATTTCTAGGCCATCATGTACTTTTTGGTAGATGTTCTCGGCCACAATTACCGCGTCATCGACTAAGATCCCAAGGGTGATAATAAAGGCAAATAAGGTCACCATATTCAGCGCAATATTTAGTGTTGGCATAATTGCCAGTGAACCTAATATTGCGATGGGGATCCCCATGCATACCCAAAATGCCAATCGAGTATCAAGAAACAGCGATAGTGCAATAATGACTAAGATTAAACCGATTACGCCATTATCGAGTAACAGTTTGCTGCGTGTTTGATATGCCTGTGCTTGATCTTCTAATATTGTTATTTGGCTCGCTATTGGTAGCTGTGCTTGATATTGCTTGAGATAGTTTTGTATCTCAGCGCTAAGGGCGATAGGTTTGACATGCTTGCTTTGGTAAATCACCAACATTACAGCCGGTTTGCCGTTAACCAGAAAAGGTTGCTCCGACTGGGAAAATCCCCAACTGACGTTAGCTATTTGCCCTAATGTAAGCTCTGCACCTTGTTGATTACTGTAGATGCTAATTGCACGAAATTCGGCTAATTGTTCTTTACGGCCCAAGGTGCGAATAACAATGTCACCGGCATTGGTACTGATGCTGCCGGCCGAGGTGTCGCTAACTGAATTTGCAACTTTATCTATGACTTGCGCCAAGCTGAGTTGGTGTTGCTTTAGTTTATCTTGACTTATTTCTATGACAATTTCGCTGTCTCTAACGCCCTCAAGCTTGATTTGCGCAATATCGAAGTTTGCCAGTAATTCGCGTTTTAACGTAAGGGCTTCATTCTTTAATTCCGTTTCGGTGAGATCGCCATAAATACCCAGTTCAATTAATGGTTCTAACTCTTCAACAAGGCTAATTTGTATGGGCTCCATGCTGTCAGGAAAGCTATTAATACTGTCTAAGTCATTTTTAACATCGGCAAGCATGCTGTTGACGTCGACGCCATCATTTAAGCTTATTGTGATTAAGGCTTCCCCTTGAGTAGCACTAGCATGCAGTCTATCAATGCGGGTATTTTCTTTAAGTCGATGCTCGATAGGTAATATGATGCTTTGCTCTATTTCTTTAACTGTCGCACCGGGAAAGCTAGCGCTAATTTCAATTTCATCAACTCTAAATGAGGGGGAGGTTTCCTGATTTATGTCGTTAAAGCGGTAAACACCTAAAACAATGATCGAAAGAGTCAGCAAATTAACGGCAACAGGGTTATCTATCATCCAAGATAACAATCGTTGAAATAGTGGTAGTGCTTGAGTTTGTGCGGTTGTTTGGGCTTGTATCTTTGACATTAGAAGTTCTCCACAATGTTGGCAGTTAAACCAGCTAGTGGACGGTGGAGTTTACTGGTAATCAAGTACTCATCTTCCGTAAATACGTTGTTGATGACCGCATGACTTTCATCTTGATGCAGCACCTTAATAGCTTTGGCTTGTAAGGTTTTGTTAGGACCGACGAGCCAAACTTGATCGTTATCTATGGCTGCAAGCGGAATACGTACGGTATCGTTGATAGGTGCAAAAGTGATGTTGGCTTTAACGAAATCACCAATAATCAATGGGCTGTTTTGCTGCGGTATCGCCTGATATTGGGCAAAGACTTTTTGCAATTGAGAAGAGGGGTCTAAAATCGGCACGATATGGCTGATTTTTGCATTAAAGCTTTGCCCTGTATCCGGCTGAGTTAAACGAATAGTTTGGCCTAATTGTAGCTGGGAAGCCTGTGCCCGAGGTAAATAAATAGGCACTCTCAACTGGCTTATATCAACAAGTGTCGCGACTTTGTCCCCTTTAGACAGATAGTCACCTTGGGTCGCGTTTTTAGATTCAACGATATAGCGTTTATCACTTAACCATTGGCTGCGGCTAAGATCTCTCTCAGCGATTTTTAAAGCATTCTGGGCAATATTGATCTCAGCTTTAGCTTGGCTCAATTGCGGTTGACGCAGTAGTAAATCTAGATCAATTTTCCAGTCATTATCTTTAAAGTCTTGTTGCATCATTTGGTAATCTTTTTCAGCTATCCGCTGTTCACCTTGCTCCAGTGCTAGTTGCGCTCTGGCGATTTCCCATTGGGCTTGTCGCTGAGATAAAATGGCGTTGAGATCGGCGTCATCTTGTCGATAAACCAATTCATCTAAACCAATAATTCCGCCCTCTACAAGATTACTGCTGAGATAAGTTAGTTGACCGTCAACTTGCGCACTTAAGGTTAATTTATTGTCGGCAATGACACTGCCATAGGCGCTATAACTCGGTGTAAAAACACTTGGTGTAATCGTCATAACATTGACGTTAACGGCGGTTTCACCTTGAACTTTTTCTGCAGAGACTGGAGCTGTGGCAGCAATTGCAAAGCAACTAACAATAGCAATTAATAGAATAGACAAGGGCAACCATGGTTTAAATATTACGGGTTCGATTCTTTGCTCTAAGAGCGAATTATAATGCCGAGTCATAGTGAAATTACCTAGTTTAAATAATGATGTTTTTTAAGATTTGAATGTGCTCTAGCTAATCAAGGTCTAAAACGGCTTAAACCGTAAAATGGCATTACTAAAAACATTAATTAGCTAAGCATGAAGTGCAGTTTACTTGTGAAGATGTGAAGTTAATGTGTAAGAGCTCGCTACCGCTAAGCTGTTATAAGTTTTAATCGCTGACGTGCTTGGATGGCTGTAAGGGTCAGTTTTAGTTAGTTTTTTAATCGCTGTGGTAATCAATATTTTGCCAGGTAGAATTATCTACTTACATTGAAGCAAGTAAGGTTTGAATGTATGTAGGACTTATGTTTAATCTGTAATGGCAATGTAATCGGTGGTATTATCGCAGCATATTGATTTTACGGATTAGAGCTCTTATCTTGTTGTTTAAGCATCAGTTTTCATTAGCTATACTATTTTGTGGTCTTGCTGCTTCTATAGCAGTGCAAGCGTCAGAGCTTTTGCCTGAAACAAGCGTAATTACTGAGGCTAAGCCCGTAGTAGAACAAGGGATTAAAACTGAGCAATCCGCTTTACCTCTGGCAGAAAGTCCATCCAAGCAACCAGTACCGTCTCCTGTTAAAACATTTTTAGCTCGGCTTGATCCAGAGCCTGCCTCCAAACTAGAACAAAAAGCTAGCGTCACAGAACCTGCAACAGTGAGAGCTAGAGAGGGGCAAGACGCTAATGAAGCTAACAGCTTAGAAGAAGCTGCCAAAACTGAAGATCCTTGTTATAGCAATTCACAAATGGAAGATGCGATAGACAAGGCATTTGATTACCTTAACACTAAGTTTTGTCAGCCAGCTATTTGGTTTGATAGCTTTTTTGTTGATGACAGAGTGGAGGATGATGCGCGAGCTGGAACCATTATTCGCTGGTATAACGATTTTTCTTATTACGCTGAAGAGGGCTTTAAGTATCGAGCTAACTTGAACGCTCGATTGAACTTACCTGGAGCGAGCAAGCGTTTAAAGCTGATCTTAGATTCAACAGGTGAGGACGATCCATTTTCGTTTTTGAAATCACCAGATGACAATAATGATAGAGATATTGGATTAAGGTATGACTGGTATGCCAAAGGCCGTGTAAGTTTTAATATCAAAGCCAACTTAAAGCCTAAACTTGAGGCAAGGTGGCGCTATACCTATCCGATTTCCGATAGTACTGTTACCCGCTTAACCCAAAAGATTTATCAGGAAAAAAAGGTTACGGGGGAGTCGACTGAATTTGATATTGAACACGCTTTTAACGAAACCTTTGTGGGGCGCTGGAGTGCAGTAGCACAATATGAAAATCGAAATAATGGTTGGGAATTTGGTTCTAGCGTTAAGCTTTATCAATACATAAATAACAAGCAGGCATTAAGCTATCAAGCCAGTATTTATGGTGTCGATGAACCCTATCATTATGTGAAAAATGCCAGTATAAGCGCCACTTATCGACAAAATTTTATTCGTGATTGGCTTTTTTTTGCTGTTACTCCTGAGTACCGTTGGAGTAAAGAAGATGAGCTCTCCGAGCGTATTAACCAAGTGGTGTTAACGTTTACGCTCGAAGTGCTATTTCAAAATGTATAGCGCACATCAATTATTTTATACTAACTAACGCGTGCTTAGTCGTTAGTTTCCTGTTCTGGAGTTATGTCAGCTTCTAGTAGAGGCTCACTAGCTGGCGTTACTTGCTCACAGTGTGGTTGACTAACTTGCTCCGCCAAAATAATTAAGCTGTCGGTATAAGAGAAACCATATCCGTAGCCGCCTTCAGTACTCACTCCATTACCAAGCAAGTGCGGGTCGCTGAAGTGATCTTTAAAAGCAAAATCACCAGAAAGCACTGGCGTAATTTGCATCACTTTATAACCTTGCTGATTTAGGCTAGCGATTGCTTGTTGCAGATCGGTATCAAGGCGCTCAATATCTATTTTACAAGTCGAGTATTCAAACTCAGATGTTTTTGGCTTAGCTGCCCACATTTCTTCGCGTTTATCGGTTGCGATCTTAGCAAAATAGCTTTTTACCAATACAACTTTTTGATTCATTTGATGACCTTTAGCGAGTTATTAGCCTGCAGTATTTTAGAGAATAAAACTGCTGAGTCAGGGTTATCTAGCGGTGTCAGCAATCAATGTAAGGTTACTTGATCATTGCCCCGAGGTAAATGGCATTAATTTGTTATTATTCAAGGTGCTTGCCACTAAATGGTGATTAAATCGTAATCGTTTGTTGGCAACTCATTTTAGTGAAGATCTTATTTTGAGCGGACTGAATATTGCGAGTATAAGGCTTATAAAAGCTGCCATTCAGCTTGGGTTTGTTGAAAAAAAGTCTTGCAATTGTTATGGTTATGTCGCTGCTGGAGCTGTTTGAGCTATGTTTTATGGTGCTTTAGTTTAGCCTGCGATATTAAATTCCGCAGGGGGAATATTGGAATTTGAGCTAGTGTAAACCTGTTGTTTAGCGATTAAAGAGTCCTTAATTATGTCTAATACATTGGAACTGAATTCTCTGTCGGAGTTGAAGTTTCATATTAAAAATTTCGACGAACAGCTTAATGCACAGTTTTTAACTTTGCCTGTGCAGTCGCTGCTAAAAAAGCGTGCTAAGCATATAGACGAAATGTTGGTGTCGTTATGGAAGACATACCACTTACATCAAACTTCAATGTCGCTCAATGCGGTTGGAGGTTATGGTCGAAGGGCATTGCACCCTAGGTCGGATATCGATTTAGCCATTATCGTTGAACAAGAGTTAACCCCACCCCAGCAAGAACAATTATCACTTTTCCTTACCCGCCTCTGGGATTTTGGCTTAGACATAGGTCAAACCGTTAGAACACTTTCTGAATCTATCGAAGCTGCATCAACAGATATCACTATTGCAACTAACCTGCTTGATATTCGCTGTTTAGTGGGTTCGAAAAAACACTCGCAAACCATTAAAGATCAGCTGTATCAAAATGAGCTTTGGACCAGCCTGTCATTTTATGATGCCAAAATGGTTGAGCAGGAACTTAGGCACAATAAGGCGCAAAACACGGCGTTATATTTAGAGCCTAACTTAAAGAACAATCCAGGTGGTCTGCGTGATGTCCATACAATTATGTGGATTGCGCAAAAGCACTTCTCACTCGCTAACGCTAACGCCTTAAAGACCATAGGCTTTTTAGATCAAGACGAAGTGTATGAGCTACTAGAGGCCTATGACTTTATTTGCAGAGTAAGGTGGGCGCTACACTGCGTCACTCAATCTGCACAAGACGTACTGTTATTTGAGCATCAAGCAGCAGTGGCTGAGTTTATGCAATTTGGTCAGGGTGATAATAGCCAGCTAGCTATTGAGCGAATGATGCGTCAGCTCTTTAGAGCAATGACTCGTGTGCGTGAAATAAACCAAATTATTTGTGATTCATTTAAGTTAGATACTTTAAATGAAACCGAGCGAGAAAACCTACAATCAATCGATAAATACTTCAGTGTATGTAACGGTTTGATAGAGGTTAAGTTTACGCAGGCATTTATTGATAAACGCCAAGTCATGCGTATGTTTAAGCTGATTGCCGACAATGATAATATTGTGGGTATTGCGCCGAAAACATTAAGGCTGCTGCGCCAAACTCGTCGCCGCTTACTCGGTGAGCTGCAAGATTACCAAGGTTGCCGTGAAGAGTTTCTGGCCATATTGGCTCATCCTAAAGGTCTGCGTAAATGTTTAGGCTTAATGCATCGCTATGGAGTATTAGCGGCCTATTGTTCACAGTGGCATGCCATTGAAGGCCAAATGCAGTTTGATATGCATAACGCCTTTACAGTCGATGAGCATACTTTCAAAGCGATTCAATACATCGACAGCTTTGCTCTGAACAAGAAAAACAGCCTGACATACAGTATTTATCAAAATTTGAGTAATCGTTTTGCACTAGTTTTTGCCACGCTTTGTCATCACTTGTCTGGTAAGCAGGTCATTGAGAATAGTGAGTTAAGTGCTATTCAGGCAAAAGAGCTAGCAGAAGAACACCTGTTAAAAGGTTCAACTACAGCACTTATTTACTGGTTAGTGGCTAATCAAAATGTATTGATTAGTGCTATTCAAACGCAAGATATTAGTGAGCCGGATGTAATTAAGCATTTGGCCAAAGTCGTTGGTTCTCAGAGCAAGCTCAATGCACTGTTTTTATTTACGATTGCAGATATGATGGCAACCAATGAAAGCTATTGGAACGATTGGCAAGAGAGCCAGTTAACTCAGTTATATATGGCAATCCGCGAAACATTAAAGCAAGGTATTGAGAACATCTTTGAGGTGCGTACGGTTATTCGTGAAAACCAAAGTGACGCCAAAGCCGAACTGTTACAAGCGGGCGTAGAACCTGAACGTTTAACTCGATTTTGGCAGAGTTTGCCGAATAACTTTTTCAGCGGTAACTCAGTTGAAGA
The DNA here is from genome assembly GCF_041471165.1 of Shewanella sp. 10N.261.52.F9. Classification (NCBI taxonomy): domain Bacteria; kingdom Pseudomonadati; phylum Pseudomonadota; class Gammaproteobacteria; order Alteromonadales; family Shewanellaceae; genus Shewanella; species Shewanella sp. 10N.261.52.F9. The sequence goes on along the minus strand of NZ_JBFRNX010000001.1, from coordinate 104,545 downwards.
TATTGTTGATATTAGCCAAGGCGTGCTAAAAGGCGAGCCGGGCACCACTCGCGTCTTAATCGGTAAAAATGGCGACAATGGTTTTACTAGTATTTTTGTTTATACCGAAGACAGACCTAAGCTATTTGTCGATCTATTTAAAACCTTAGCGAGTTCAAAGCTCAAGGTTAAAGATGCGCAGATGATGCAGACTAAAAATGGTCAAGTCCTAGAGATAATTAAGGTGTTGGATCATAAAGATGAGCCGATCGATGATGAACCAAGACTAGAGCAAATCGTTAAACGTATACACAGAGCTATCGATCAAAAAGATAGGCCGAGAAAGCTCGTGACCCATAGAGCATTAAAGAACTTTGATAGCCCACCAGTGGTGACAGTACTGCATACCACTAAAAAGAATAGGGCGCTGCTTAAGGTCAACACTTTAGATGATCCTATGTATCTAGAGCAGATCTGTAATCTTCTCTCCGAGCGTAATTTAAGTATTCACTCAGCAAAAATTAGTACCTTAGGTGAGTGTACCGAAAACGTATTTTTGGTGTCCAATGCTGACAACACCTCTTTTGGCCACGACGAGCAGCTTAAGCTAGTGGATATAATTGAAGAAGAGATTGCCTAACACCTGCTAAAATGTACGATTAATTGGTTGAGGAGTTAGCGGTGAAGTTGGTTCTATTTGATTTTGATGGCACTCTGACCACCAAAGATATGTACACCAAGTTTATTCTATTTTCTGCAACGCCAGTCCGCCTATTGCTGGGCATTATCTTTATGTCACCGCTGTATCTGCTTTATAAATTAGGAGTGATAGCTCCACGAAAGCTTAGGCCTGTAGTGAGCTTTTTTGCGTTTGCTGGCCGCAGTAAACAGCAAGTCGATGCCATTGGCTTGCGTTATGCTCAAAGTATCATCCCCAACTACCTATGTTCGCATGCACTGCAAACATTAAAGCTGCATCAGCAGCAGGGCGCTAAAATAGTACTGGTATCAGCATCGCTCGATCTTTACCTCAAGCCATGGTGCCAAATGATGAATATCGAGCTAATTTGTAGCCAAATGGCCAGTAATAGTATGCGTTACACTGGGCACTATTTAGCTGGAGACTGCAGCTGCAACGCTAAGGCTGACAAAGTCACCCAGCAGTTTGTGTTAACACAGTTTTCTAGTGTCTACGCTTATGGTGATACCAAAGAAGACTTGGCCATGCTAGCCCTAGCAGACAAAGCCTTTATGAAAGGCAAACCCCACCTTTAGCTTGTTAAGCATATCGCTCTTAATCATGCTGCCTACACTAAATTAGTTTATTGTAGGCTATATATCAGCCCCTCCTTGACCCCCTTGTTGCCGCTGCTAGTTATAATTACTACTCGAATACGATTGATTGTCCTAGCGCAGAGCCTGCAATGTATAAATGTCAGTAAAACGCTATTTATTGTTGTAATGATGAAGCCCGTTTGTGTTGCGATGCAGGCTCTTTGTTGACAGCTTGGGTTGGAGTCATTGATAAGACGATTACATTCACGGACAGTTGAAGCCGAATTAAGTCAAATCCCGTAGTAAAAAGTCCAAACTATATAAAGACCTAAGCACCAAGGATAGTAAAGATGTGTTATTTACTGCCTCTCACACCAAGACGCTAGATAGCAAGCCCGACTTTGGTATAACAAGTTGTTACTTGACCAAAATCCTTAAGTGAACAACACTCGATGCTCAACATATACCCTACAAATATGGATGATTATAAAAATGCTAATATTCTTAATTTGTATTGCGGCGCTAGTGCTAGCTTATAAGTTCTACAGTCCCTTTGTAGAGCGCCAAGCTGGTATCGATCCCAATGCAAAAACTCCGCAAGCCCGTTTTGAAGATGGCGTTGATTACGTCAAGGTTCATCCGGTTAAAGCTTACTTAATTCAATTTCTAAACGTTGCTGGTGTGGGGCCGATTTTCGGTCCTATTCTTGGTGCGTTATATGGCCCAATCGCACTAGTGTGGATTGTTCTGGGTAATATTATTGGTGGTGCAGTACACGATTACTTTTCAGGTGTATTAAGTATTAAAGAAGACGGTAAGAGCTTGCCTGAAATTGCCGGGCATTACTTTAACGTTTACTTTAAAGGCGTGATGTTGATATTCACTGCTATGCTGCTATTTTTTGTTGGTGTAGTGTTCATTATGAGCCCAGCGGGCTTATTGAGTAATCTCGACTACTTTGAAGGCACAATACTGGCTAACAATACCTTTTGGGTATTAGTGATTTTAGGCTACTACTTCTTAGCAACCATGCTACCGATTGATAAAATCATCACTAAGCTTTACCCATTGTTTGGTTTGCTGATGATTGTAATGACAGTGTCGATTGCAGTGGCATTATTGGTGAGTGCGCCGCAATTGCCTGAGATGGGCGATATTTTTGCCTATTTTGACCATAGCCATTACAACAATGACTTATTAGCGCCAAACCCCGATGGACTGCCTGTATGGCCGCTGCTTTTTGTGACTATTACTTGTGGCGCTATTAGTGGGTTCCATTCAACTCAAGCGCCAATTATGGCGCGTTGTTTAACTAACGAAAAATATGTTCGCCCAGTATATTACGGCGCTATGATGTCTGAAGGTATTGTGGCTTGTGTGTGGGCAACAGCAGGTATTGCCGCTTTCCCCGGTGGTTATGTTGAGCTGAAAAGCATTCTAGATGCGGGTGGCCCTGGTTTAGTTGTTAACCAAGTCGCTACGACATATTTAGGTGTTGCTGGTGGCATTATGGCGATTATTGCTGTAGCCATTTTCCCAATCACCTCTGGTGATACAGCCTTTAGATCTTTACGTCTAACCATTATTGATGCGTTTAAGATCCCACAAAGTTTGAGAAATCGTCTGTTGTTAGCCATCCCTATTTTGGTGATTGCTTACTTCATGACTAAGATTGATTTCTCATTAATCTGGCGCTATTTTGCATTCTCAAACATGCTGCTATCAACCAGCGTATTGTGGCTAGCCACTAAATATTTGTTTGATAGAGGGGCTTTCCACTGGATAGTGAGTTTACCTGCGATTGTGGGTACCTGCGTCACAGTGTCATACATTGTTACTGCAGGCATTGGCCTAGGGCTACCACAGTCACTCAGTCAACCGGTAGGTATTGCCGTTGGAGTGGTTTGTTTAATTGGCCTGATAATGGTGCACAACAAACGTAAGTTAGCCACGGGTGGCTAAGCTTAAATACAACTAATCTAGGGCTGCTAAATGCAGCCCTTTTTTATGTCTCTGCAGACAGATGTAACGAGCGTTTGGGTTAATGACAAGCATCTGTGTTTTCTTTTTCTGTAATAAATTGCCGCTTTAGCTTGTCTTCTAGTTAGAACTTTCCGCATTAATGCTCGTTCAATACCTATGTATATTTACGGTAAATTGACGCGTTTTTAGTGATTATTACTTATAATTGGTTAGCTATTTAGTACTTTAAGCACGGGTTTTACTATTTTTTAGAGTAATTACTTGTTTTTATTTTCAGGCTAAGTACGTTGGTAGTTAAGACGTTCGTCCACAGGCAAGGATTACATAAGGCCGTTTTATGGATAGATTGAGTTTTACGGAAAAAGCGCTAGACGAAGGACTGTTTGATATTTACAGCCGCAAAAGGGTGTTAAGTTTTATTCTTATCGTGTCATTGCTGACCTTTATTCCTCTTAGTATCAAAAATTTTTTAATCGGCCAACCTTTGTTAGCTAGTGTTTTATTAGCATTTGAGTTTAGCTTAGCGGTTGAAATATTTGGTGTCTTACGACTAAAGCATAAGATCATTGGTTACCAACTGCCTTTATTTTTACTCGTTATTAGCATAGTGCTAAGCGTGCATATCTTTGGCACATTAGCCACTTATTGGGTGTTTCCTATTGTAACGGCCATCGTACTTCTCGTACCTAAGAAGATGGCGATAGCGGTAAACAGCTTAATCATAATTGCGACAACATTTGCTGCATTACCGCACCAGTCGGTGACGGTCACATTGCGTTTTACCTTAGCGCTATTAATTTGTGCCGCTATTACCCAATGTGTTATTGAGGCTGTCAGAAAGCTGCAGGGTAACTTAAGTTATTTATCCACCCGAGATTCACTAACAGGGGCGTTTAACCGTCATCAAATGGATCTTAGTCTACAAGCTGCAAGCCAAAGAGCGAAAGCAGGGCATCTTACCTGCATCGCCGTTATTGACATTGATTACTTCAAAAAAGTGAATGATCTACACGGACATGATATGGGCGACAAAATCATTAAGTCCGTGGTGGAACTTGTTAATGTTAATAGCCGGCAAACCGATTTACTGTTTCGCTTAGGAGGGGATGAGTTTTTATTGTTATTTGATAACACTGAGCTCGATAGTGCTTTTAAAGCGGTGCAAAAAATTCGTAAAAGTGTTGTAGAAGGGCTGGCGCAACAATGCCCTGATATTGAGCAAGTGACCTTAAGTATTGGCATTGCCGAGGCAATTGCAAACGAAGACAGTGAGCTTTGGGTTAAACGTGCTGATACGTCTTTATATATGGCAAAACAAGCTGGCAGAGATCAAATTAAAGTGAATGATCCTGCTGAGTTTTACGCTCAGAAGGTCGTGCAGCTCTAATGCCTGACAAACGATTAATACCAATCAGTATAAACATTTAGTCACTTAGCGAGAGTTTAGCGGTTTTGAGGCAAAGTCATTAAATGCTCCAGCATTAATGACATTCACTACATCCATGTGGTTTGCAACGAGTGAAGAGCATAGTTGAACTAGGTTCAAGCTCCTTCTTTGTTTATTAAGAGTCACAGCATCAGAATCGCTAAAACTCGCCTTCAGGAGCGTTTTTGACTGCCTACTTCTGCGTTGATTAGCTTTATAAGGGAATAACCATTATTGCAGCTATTCGCCTTGAATTAGTTTGCCAAAAACCGCTCTGAGTAGATCAAATTCTTATACTGATTAGTTTAAGAAAAAGGCCAACATTGAGTTGACCTTCTTATATGTGTTTATTGCATTTTTTTGCTAAAGGCTAAACTCGCCACGTAAGGTTAACGCTAGTTGTCTTGGTTCGCCTAAGGCCGGTGTGCGAGTGAAGTTATTAGTAATGTATTCTTCATCAAATAAGTTTTTACCTTGCAGGTAAATCCCGACGTTTTGCCACTCATAGCCTATCTGCATATTGACCAGAGTGCGGCTGTCATTGTAAGGATCAAACAGTTCATCACCCTCTTTATATCCTTCACGGTATGGGTCAACCTTTACCGGTGCGCTTTGGGCATAGTTGGCATTTACGTTAGCAAAAATACCGTTATCGGCGCTGTAAGTGGCACCAATATTACCTGTCCACTCGGGAGCGGTAAATTGGCGACCGGATAAGTCATTGACTATTCGCGTAGTTTCAGTGGGAATGGTGATCACAAAGTCAGTAAACTCGGTCTTTGACTGACCCACAGACGCATAAAGTGCGAGTTCGCTAGTGACTTGGTAGTTCAGCTCAAGCTCAAACCCTTGCACTGTTGATTGACCTGCATTGACAGTTTCATTGTCATAACGGTTAGGTGAGAGCTGCACGTTTACTTGTTGGTCACGCCAGTCAACGTAAAACAGGTTGGCATTGGCAATCAAGTCACCGTCTAACCAGCTTGAACGCAATGATAACTCATAGTTGTCAGTGTATTCTGGGTCGTATTCAAACACATCACCGCGAGCGTTATTAATACCTACGCCACCTGAGCGATAGCCTTTTTGGTACGAAAAGCTAGTGATTAAGTCTTCAGTCCAGTGATAGCTCACACCTAGCTTAGGTAAGATGGTATTAAAATCATTTTCAATTTCGGGAGTCGTTGTTGAGGCACTAGCCGCTAAATCATAAAACTGCTGGTTAATACCGGCGATTAACGGGGAAATACCTTCATAAGGTGTTCCAATATAGCTGGCTGGATCCGGTATTTTATCCGCATTTAAAATAATATATTGGGCATCATTTTGTGTTTGTTGCTTTTCATGATCAAAGCGAATACCACCAAAAACGTCCCATTTTTCAGTAATATTCCAAACAGCATCTGCAAATAACGCATAGTTTGAAATTGTCTGCTGTGACGAGGTTAGTGCGCTCGTGTGGGCAGGATTAAACTCAGCGTATTGGCCAACCACTAAATCAGCAATGGGTTGGCTTAACCCATATCTTGCTTGCAATATATCGCTAGTGAGCCCTAAACGGTTTAGTTTTAGATTACTTAATCCGTTAGAGTGATCATCAACATCGGTATTGAAGTAATAAGCACCAATCACGCCGCTAAAATCATCGTATTCAAAGGTCAATCTCAGCTCTTGGCTTAGTGAATCGGTAGTATTTTTGTAGTTAGAAATACTGCCAGTATCTTCTGGGAATTGACTGCCTTCAATCTCTAAGAAGTCAGAATCCCAAGTAAAGCGAGTATCGACGCTAGACCACGTGGTGTATGACCCTAATGACCAATAATCATTTAAGTCGTAGTTTAGCTCTAGCACTAGTATGTCGGCATCTACAGTCTCTTTTCTTTCATCGTTATTGTAGACATAGCGATTTTCAAAAGGATTTTGACCTTGTGCTATCTCAACCGCAGTATGACCATAGTCACTATTGCTGCGGGTATAGCCTAGCTGAGCTGAAAACTCAGGCAGTGCCGATGGTTGATAAAGTAATTTTAATCGATAAGTGCCGTCGTCACGATAATCGGCGGGCTCATTGCGCACTAAGTTTTCAATATAACCGTCAATTTCTTTCTTTTCGCCACTAAACCTAAATGAAAGTTCATCTTCGATAAGGCCGCCACCAATGGCTACGCCAATCTCTCTTTGACCATTTTCACCCACAGTTAGCTGGTATTTACCTTGCCACTCCTGCGTTGGTGCTTGGGTAGTCATGATCACAGCGCCAGCTAATGCGTTACGTCCTTGTAGAGTTGATTGTGGGCCTCGTAATATTTCTACTTGTTTAGCGTCCCAAGTAGAAAAACCACCGCCATAAATCATCCGTTCTGGCAGAGGAGCACCGTCGACATACACACTGGCTAAAAAGCTGTTACCGCCTCCGGAGACGTTAAAGCCGTCAATACCACGAATGCTAAAGCTGCGATTGCCTGTTACTTGAGCATTAGCGGTATTGATGATCACATCGCGAAAATCATTGATGTTTTCTTGCTCTAATTGCTTTTCAGTCAATACCGCAACACTGGTTGTTGTCTCTTGTACGGTGCGAGCAATTTTCTGACCTGTCACCATGATCCGCTCGATATTTGTGGTATCGACAGCATTATCTGCTGCAGCAGATAAACATGTCAGAGAAGCTGGAAGGAGTAAGCCAAAGCGAATTGCACTGGTGATAGGGTTTAAGTTAGATGATCGCATGTTTTATCGTCCAAATGATAATGGTTGTTATTTGTAAACGCGGCGATGCTAACACAATCATCTTGTAATTTGATAACGTATTTACGATAATTAATACAAATTATTATCATTTGTATTTGTGTTGGTGGTTTTATGATATTCGTGAGTGTATTTTCACTGTGGCTTGGCTGCTTTGCTAGCTACTTATCTTCAAGTAAACAGCGGCTTATCTATAAACCTATACCTAGGGCATTGGCTTGGCCAGGTTTTGTCATTACTGCTGCAATAGCCATAACAGGTTTAGCAATGCAATTTGGTTGGTTAGTTTCAATGCTAATTAGCTTGCTGTTAACGATGGCAATGTGGCTGTTGTTAGTTGTGGTGGCATCACATGTTCGGGAGCGAAGTGTGTTGGTTTTTTCACTTGGAACGGTAGTGTTTCCAAGTATTTTTTTATTAGGGATTAATTAACTATGTGGCCAAAAACACTGACCGCTTTTTTTGGGGGGCTATTGCTGTCTGTCAGTATCATGTTGAGCCTTTATCTGCTTATTCCACTCGCTATTGGTACCAAACTGCTTATTGGTTTATTAGCTGGTTTTATTATCTGGGTGGCGGCAATGGTTTATTACTATAGCTTTAACAGTGGCAAAACCAGTGCCATAGCCTGCGGTAAATTTTTGCTGTTGTCAGTGGGTGTTAACTCTCTTCTTTTTTGGTATCAGTCTCCATTATGAACACTCAATCTATGTACTCTCAAAACAATAAAAAACCACAGAGCCAGTGGGTAAAAAACTTAACCGAATCACATAGCTGGATTGGAGTGATTATTTCGCCCTTACTGTTTGTCATATTTTGGGCTGGTGCAGTTACCTTGTTTTATGAAGAAGTAAAGCAGTGGGCGGTTATGCCGCATTATCCGGTTAGCGTGCAACAAACTGCAGCGCCACTGCAGCAAATTGTCGAAGATAAATTGGCCCAACATGATTTTGATTATCAAGAGCACTTAATGGTGCAAATGCCGTCGGAATATGACCCCTATTACAAAGTCTATTTAGATCTTGTTCGCGAAGAGGGCAAAGAGGATGAACATGGCGAAGTGGTGTCTTTGTTAGTGGATCCTAATACTGGCGTTAGTGTGGCGAATAAAGATGACTTTTTTCTTGGAGACTTTTTATATCGGCTGCATTACGACCTTAATTTACCTGGGGGGACATACCTTGTCGGTATCATTAGCTTGTTCTTCTTTTTCGCGTTGATTTCAGGTGTGTTTATCCATGCTAGAAAGTTGTTCAAACACTTTTTCTTATACCGTAGCGATAAGAATCGCCGTGACAAATTACTTGATTTACATAATGTGGTTGGGGTGATGACGCTGCCTTTTACCTTAATGTATGCCTTTAGTGGCTTGGTATTTAATCTGGCGATTATCTACCAAATTGCCTTTGTGGTATTTATCTATCAAGGCGACCAAGACACCTTATTTAAAGATGCGGGTTTTACTTTATTTGACGAGCCACAAATAGAGCAAACAATTGATATGAGTAACGCATATAAGATTATTGCTCAAATGCGTGAACGGCAAGATTTCCACTTAAGAAATGTCATTTTTTATAACTATGGAGATGAGTCCGCGATTATCCAACTACGCGGTAATGACCTTGCTAATTTTTCACAAAAAGACGAGTTCTTTTACCGAGTGAAAACAGGCGAGCTACTCAATAAGACCGATATCAATAACTACAATGTGTTTCGTAAAGGCCGAGAGATTATTGCCACCCTACATTTTGGCGACTTTGCTGGCGTTGATGTGCGTATTTTGTACTTCATTCTCTCTATCGCAATTTGTGCCATGATAGTCATTGGTAACATGTTATGGCTAGATAAGCGGGCTTTACAGAAAAATGTCTCACCGCGCAGTATCAGTATTGTCAGAGGCTTAACCTTAGGCGGCTGTGGTGGACTAATTGTGGCGACAGCCTTGGCTTTTTTACTTGAGCGAATTTTGCCTGCGGGGTTACAAAGCCGCTCTGATTGGCTGGTTTATGGCTTTATTGCGGGTTTAGTTACAGCAATGATAATGGCTTACATTGTCGATAATAAACAGCGATACCTGACACAATTAATTGCGGCGAGTGTGGTTATTTTAAGTGCCACCTTAATTGCTGACGGGTATTTATTTGGTGAGCAAATTATCCAGCTTTGGCAAAGCGGTTTTAAGGCTGTTGTAGGTGTTGAAATTGCGATGTTATTGCTAATTATTTTTGGATGTATGCTCTTAAAGCGTCGAAGTGCTTTAGCGAGTCGAGCTATAGAAAAGCCTTTGACGACGGTGTTGCCAAACCAATAGCGAGAGTTTGCTGCGCCGGTAATATGGTGGCGTCACATCTTAAACAGAATCAAAACGCAGCTTTGGCTGCGTTTCTTTATGGGGGAAAACCGAAACCCATATCAAATATGCCTGTTACTTTGTTGTGTGGCTTGTTGCGTTTTGGTGTTGGACAAGCTTGGTTTAAAGCCTATTGTGGCGAGGTTCGTGGTGTTGCGCACTTGTTGGCTTTTTAGTGAATAAAATTATTTTATTTTGTGTGAATATTTCTATATTCCAATTTCAAAATATGGTGTAAATTAGCGCCACCATATCTAGTTCAACTTGTATTGATAGATAGATGCCATTGTCTGGCTTGGGTTGTCCCCAACCTGAGTCATTGTGTTATTTATTTTGAATACTCTACACCTCCCCAAGCCATCACCCGGCCCAAGATCTTTAGAGCATTCCCCTTTTGTAAGAGATCCCATTGAATATTTTATTTTTGATGTACCCTTGGACGAGTATCGAGCCTGAAACTGATACCACATTGCGTTTAATTCACGAATGCGTTGCTCGTGGCCACACTGTAGCCTTAGCGACGACTAGCAACTTAACTATGCGTGATTCAGAAGCTAGTGCGTTTTGCCAAGTGTTCGATAAAGAACAAGTTACGCCAAATAATATTGTTTCATTCTATAAAAAAGCGCAGTTCAAAAAGCTACGTTTACCGTTAGCGGGCTTTGACAGCATTATCATGCGTGCGAATCCACCATTGGATACCGTAGCGCTGAACTTCTTAGATTCGGTGCGTGATGAAGTGTTCATCATGAATGATATTGACGGTCTGCGTATTGCGAACAATAAGCTGTACACAGCGTCATTTGACGATCCAAATAACACCTTCATTCCAGTGACTCACGTGTCTAAAACACCAGAGTACTTAGAAGAAGTATTGCGTGAGTCTAAGACTGACAAGATGATCATGAAGCCACTTGATGGTTACGGCGGTCAAGGCGTGATCTTAGTTGAGAAAGCAGCGCAAAAGAGTTTTCACTCTTTGCTAGAGTTTTATATCAACAGTGGTAAAGGCGGCAATTACGTTATTTTACAAGAGTATGTAGAAGGCGCTGAAGAAGGCGATGTGCGTATTCTTATGCTAAACGGCGAGCCTATTGGCGCCATGAAGCGTATTCCTGCTCAAGGTGAAGTTCGTTCGAACATTCATGCTGGCGGTAGTGTGGTTAAGCACGTATTAACTAAGAAAGAAAAAGAACTGTGTAAGCACATTGGTCCAAAACTAGTGCGCGATGGTTTGTTCTTTGTCGGTATTGACGTTATCAACGAAAAGTTGATTGAAGTTAACGTACAAAGTCCTGGTGGCATTATGCGTATCAACAAGCTGAATAACGTTAAGCTACAAAAGAAAGTTATCGATTTTGTTGAAAGTGTAGTTAATGCAAAAGAAGTATTAACGCAAAGAAGAACGGAATTTAGAAAGGCGATTGACGATGCTCACATTATCTGAGAAAGAGTGTATTGCGTTAATTAACAAAGGTGAATGCTTTCATGCAGAAGTCGAAGGTGGCTCATTTATCGTTAAGATTGATGAGTATTCTCCAGTAGTATGTACCGCTATTCATAATGGTCATCGCCTGCGTGATGACCTTAAAAAGACCTTCTTACTCACCAAAGAAGAGCGCTTTTATGAAGAAGATCCATACACAGACGAAATGCTGTCATCATTCCCTATTGTCTTGATAGGTAACGACTCACGTTTTGAATATGACTTGAACCGCCCAAAGGCGCATTCAACCTATTTTAAAACCGCGTGGGACAAGCAAGTGTGGCAAAAGCCACTCAGTACAAAGCAGCGCGGCGAAAGTCATGCTAAGCATCAGTCGTTTTATAACGTACTGAGCGCTTTGATTGCGCGTCTTGAAAAGCAGTTTAAAAACAGTATCGTATTTGACACGCATTCTTATAACCATCAGCGTATTGAGGCCGACACGCCAACTTTTAATATTGGCACTAGCCAAATTGATGTTGAACGTTGGGGCGCAACTTGCCATCACTTTGAAAAGCAGTTAAATAAGATTGAGCTGCCTAACCTTGACGTGCGCGCAGCAACCGATGAAGTGTTTCAAGGTCGCGGCTACTTAATTGCTCACGTCAACGCACATTTCGACAACACCCTAGTGCTGCCTGTTGAAGTGAAAAAAGTGTTTATGGACGAAACGACGGGTGAGTTATACCCGCTGGTTTTAGAAGAGTTAAAAGCAGGTATTAAGCAGGCGATTTCAGAAACCGCAGCATTCTTTATGCGCCGCTTTGGTAAGCGCAAATCAGTGAGAAACGTCGATTTATTATCATCGACATTATCACCTGAGATTTTATCATTAGATAAAAGCTTATATAAATTAGCTAATAACGTAGCCACACTGAAATATATTAACCCGATTAATATTGCCAGTGAGCGTAAAAAGTTTTTAGCCCGTAAAGGCGCAGTGGCACCAGAGTTTAGCTATAAGCAGTTAAACCTCAATCCATACCAATTCCGCGAGCAGCTTTATAAGCTACCGGTAGAAAACGTAATGGATGCCGATATTCAGCAGCTTTATCGTCATGTAATTGATAACTTAGCGACTAAAATCGATTTGTTATGCTCAATTGGCAACGAAGATTTTGTCTATAACTCGCTGAAGTATTATGGCCAGCCAGATAAAGATGACATCGCCAATGCCGAGTTCTTACTGCGAGCACCAGATATCGAAGGTGACGACGAAGAACCGACTTACGATGCTACATATGCGGTTAAGTCGTTTCAAAAGCAGGCTGATGATTGGGGCCTTAAGTGCAAAGTTGAAAAGTCATCACGTATCGTTGCGAAAGCCATGGTCGATAGTGAAAGAAACTGTCTATTAATCAACAAAGATGCCATGTTCACCGGTAAGGAGCTTATTGCTTTTGCTAACCACGAACTGGGCGTGCATATGTTGACTACAGTTAACGCTCGCCGCCAAAAGCTACGCGTGTTATCTCTAGGCTTAGTGGGCAATACTCACACCCAAGAAGGTGTTGCTATTTACAGTGAATACTGTTCAGGCAACTTAACTCTGAATCGTCTTAAGATCTTAGCTCTTCGTGTTATAGCAGTGAACTTAATGCTAGAGCAGCGTGACTTCTCGATGACGTTCCAGACTTTGATGCGTGAATATGGTCAAACAACTGAGCAGGCATTTACCTTAACCACGCGTGTTTATCGCGGCGGCGGTTTCACTAAAGACTTCCTTTACTTAAAAGGCTTTAGAGATATCGTTAACCTAAGTAAAACCACGCCGCTAGATAATTTATTAGTGGGTAAAGCGGGTACGCTAGACTTACCGATTATCAGCGAAATGGTTGAGCGTAATATGCTTGAAAAGCCAGTGCCGCTATTTGAGTTAAAGCACAAGTCAACGCCTGATACTGCAGTGATAGACTACTTGGTTTCAGCGATCCGTTAATCATAATTAACGCCGTCTGTAACTCGCATAAAAGCGCCTTATTTCTTATGGGATGAGGCGTTTTTTTATGCTTTAAACTCGCTATGGTGACAGAGTGTTTTTTGGGAGTTTACTGCTGATAATGATTGTCGAATGTAGGTAAGACTTGTCATAGTGGCTTAATAACTTACTGATTGCCGCTAAGGTTTAGGAACATAAAAACCAAGAACAACTGTGTTTATATCAATTTGGTTCTTCGTTAAGGTAACAACTAAAATACCAACTAAAATAAGAATTAAAACAAAGGCTAGAACAAAAAAGATAAAATCCGGAATCCAAGCCAGATAAAATAAGGCCTAAATAAAAGCCAGATAAAAGTAGGAGGACAGGTATGTCGATATTGCAAAGTAACAACATAAGCCAAGCTATATATCAAACAGTAACCCAAGGCTTCAGCGCATTGATGTTGGTTTTTTTAGCTGTGGGCAGTGCACAAGCATTGGAAGCTGAAAAGGTTGCTAGTGGTTTCAACATTCCTTGGGGGCTGGCCTATGTTGACGATAGCACCATGCTGATAAGCCAAAGAGATGGCATAGTGAAACAGCTTAACCTTAAAACGGGTGAGCATAAGACAATATTTAAACCTGCCAATGTATGGGCTGATGGCCAAGGCGGTCTGCTCGATATTGCCGTATCGCCTTTTGCAGACAATACCCTTTACTTCACTTACAGCAAAGATATCGAAGGCGAGGGTGCGACCACCCTTGCTAAAGCGACTTATCAAAACGGCACATTAACAGATTGGCAAGATGTATTTGTATCAAACTCCCGTTCAGATACTGGTCGGCATTTTGGTAGCCGTATAGCGTTCGATAATGACAGTCTGTACTTTTCAATTGGTGATCGTGGCGTACGCGATAACGGTCAAGATACGCAAACTCATGCAGGAGCAATCTTACGATTAATGCCCGATGGCAGCGTACCAAGTGATAATCCATTTATCGCAGACAAAGCGGTTTTAGATGAGATCTGGAGTTACGGCCACCGTAATCCTCAAGGTTTGGTTTACGACGCACCAACACAAAAATTGTGGTCGATAGAGCACGGCCCCCGTGGCGGCGATGAACTTAACCTCATCAAATCTGGCGCCAATTATGGCTGGCCAATCACCTCTCATGGTAAAGAATATTGGGGGCCAATAAGCGTCGGCGATGGCAAACTAAAAGAGGGCGTTGAGCCACCCGTTAAAGTGTATATTCCCTCCATTGCGCCTGGCAGCTTAGCACTGTATCGCGGCGATAAGTTTCCTGAGCTTAATGGCAAGCTACTTGCGGGCGCATTAAAGCTGACTCACATTAATGTGGTCACTGTTTCTGATGCGGCAAAAGCGATTGCAGAACAAAGAATTATGGCAGAGCTAGGTGAGCGTATTCGTGATATCGAGGTCACCCCAAAAGGTGATATCTATTTCAGTACTGATAGCGGCAATATATATAGATTAAAGCACGCGGATTAACGTTTATGACACTAACAAAATAGCCACT
>NZ_JBFRNX010000001.1:0-89170 GCF_041471165.1 Shewanella sp. 10N.261.52.F9 | reverse complement strand
AGTGGCTATTTTGTTAGTGTAAGTCGTTTGTTTCTTGCTTGCTCTATCTTAGGCTTATAGCCTCAAACGCAGACCTTTTAGGCGACTTACACCGTAATAGAGATGCTCTTTAACAGGGAGCAATAAGTTAACCTCTACTTGCAACCCATTCCACCCAAGCTTTAATTTCTTTGGGGTTTCCATGTTCCTTAAACAGTTTTATGCAGGATTGAGGGCATCTTGTATCAAGCTCTGATTGGCACCATGCATCCAGTTTATAGTGACTTGAGAAACCATTTATCCAAGCGTCATAAACTTTGTCTAACTTTGCATAGAAATTGAAATCAATACGGCCTTTTTCAGCTAACCAAGGGTATCTAATGATTTTAATTCTAGTATTATCAATTACACTGTTAGCCATCTTCACCAGTAATTCAGCAAGTACCTCGGAACCAATGTCATGGATGGTTAAGGTTTCAATTGCGGTGATATCAGCCCCAACCAAATTAATCACACGATTACTGAGTTGTGTCGTGTCGATAGTTTGGATCATTTCATAACCCAGAGTATCGAGTAGTCGGTACAATTCAAGATTCCATTCATTCTCACTGAAATCACCGTTTTTAATCGCCTGTTGCAGCTCTTTGCTCTTCTCTGATTGAATAAGCAAATGTTTTTGTAAATTAGGGTACTGTTTAAGTGCTTGAGGTGGAACTTGAGATATCAACTCAAAAAGTTTCGATTGATCGGTTATTAGATCGGCGAATTCTAATTTTGCTTCTGGTGTCATGTCTATTTCTCTAGCTATGCTTTTACATTACCTGCCACTATACACTAGCGAATACCTTAGTGATTATTTTATGTTCACAGTGA
Source organism: Shewanella sp. 10N.261.52.F9 (assembly GCF_041471165.1). Taxonomy (NCBI): domain Bacteria; kingdom Pseudomonadati; phylum Pseudomonadota; class Gammaproteobacteria; order Alteromonadales; family Shewanellaceae; genus Shewanella; species Shewanella sp. 10N.261.52.F9. The sequence goes on along the minus strand of NZ_JBFRNX010000001.1, from coordinate 88,318 downwards.
TTTTTTTGTAAGTTACTAGTTTTTAGGCATTAACGGTGTCTTAAAATCCACTATAGGCCTGCACTAAAGCGTTTTTTCACCAGCCTAGTAGGCGGGTGACTGAGTGGGAAGAATATTTGTGAATGGTAATTTTAAGCTCTGCTAAAAGTCAGGGCTTACACTACTGGTAAGTGATAATTAGAAATAATAAGAAGCTGTCACTTCGAATAAGTGGTCCTTATCAATACCAATAGTTTTATTACTAATGAACTTTATCCTAGCGTTATTGCGGGTGTATGTGTGCGAAGCTTCAATCCACCATTGACCAGCTTGGTCTAATGACATTCCGTAACCCGTTTTTATTTTGAATGTGTCTACTTTAGCTGCTGCACCTTTTGTTGTGCTTGGTGTTAAATCTGCACGCTGGAACTGTGGTTGGACGATAATGTAACTTGAATTATTGATTTCGTAGCTCGTAAATATGTTAGTTTGAAAACCACACAATTTAACTTTTTTGCCATCATTACCAGTTGCTTGACCGGCAACATAGGCAACATTGGGATAAACTGACAATTTTTCAGTTAACGAGTATTTATTAATTATTCCCACTGCAACAGTATCAGTACCGAATGCGTCGGGGTCCTGAGAGCTCATTTTCCATGATTTTTTGTAATCAACAGAAAAACCAATTTGGTCGGCAAAAGCAGTATTAAGGTCAAAAACTTGAAAGTAACGAATTCGTGTATCTTGAGCTTTACGGCCTTTATTAGTTTCGGTTTGATGTTCAATCAAACCAATGAAGTTATTTCCTTTAGCGTAAGAACCCGCGATCCCTCCCATTACTGAAATGTCTTTGTTATTGTTAGCGGAGCCACTAATAAATGAATTCACTTGAGTTAAATCACTTGGTGACACTTTTTCAGTCGCCGATACAGATAGTGAAGCACTCATCAGTATTAAAGATACAGCCTGTGTGATTTTTGACGTTCGCATAATATGGTCCTAATCATGTTTTGGGATATCGGTTTTAAGGTGTAAAAATTAGCAAGCACTTCAACGAGGCACTTTTTTATCATTCAATAGATTCAATAGATTCAATAGATTCAATAGATTCAATTGAGTTATGATTTCTTTCGGCGTTTTTCAGATGTTTCGATGCTGATGAAAGCCGTGTTTACTCGTTATTAGCAATCGTTCTAGTGAACATTTAGCATCAAAAAGTCTTCAATAATTAGGGCTAGAAAAGTGGGTTTTGATATTAAAACCTGTAGCTGACTAGGATCCCTTGAGCATCTTTTCCCATCATTGTCGGGGCAATGATCAAATTAGGATCTTGGTACTGGCTAGTAACGAAGTAACTGACTGTGTACGCTAAGCAGGCGCCGATAATGACATCTGACTTCCAATGTTTGTTTGCTTTTACTCTTGAATAAGCAACACCAGTAGCAGCGATATAAGCTGGCAGACCGTATTTGAATCCGTAGCGATGGTCTAAGAAAGCGGCACCGCTGAATGCCGCAGCTGTGTGCCCACTTGGAAAACTTCTAGCACCACCGCAGGGGCGAGTAACATTAGTAATTGATTTGGTTACTTCAGTTATTCCTTGTGTGTATACAACGGTTTTACCTAGCTGCCACATGCCCTCGGTATCGTCTTTCATCCAAGCGACGAATAATGCTGTTGCTGGAATTGCAATTTGAGCGTAATCGCCATAGGTGCGCCAATCACTATCAAAGCTTTCAGCGTGACTATTGAATGAAAATAGAAGTGTTAACGCGAGCAATAATTTTTTCATTAGATTTTCCTCTACAGAATTTATAAGCTTTTTTGCAAAGCGTTGAGTGACCTTATAAAGCTACGATTACTCACAAATATGCTTGTTTATTTAGCAGTAAACTTAAATAGGTAACTGGGGTTTGTCCCGTCGTTAAGTCGATGTGTGTATGATAATAAGGAAGTGTATTACTAAGCTTTTACTGTTGTTTTAGTGATGAGTAGTAATGTGCAGCTATAAAAAAGGACCCCGTAGGGTCCTGATTAAATAAACTTATTCAGTAGTTCGTCATATGTACAACACCATGGTCAAAATCAGTCTTAAAATACACGTCGACTTTGTTTCCATTGATTTCGTAGTAAGTTGAAGTCACTGTTCCCATCAGTTCACCACGACCTTTCCAAATCGGCTTTGCTTCAAGTAAGTTACGAATCGCAGCTTCACTAGTATGAGCATTGGCTGTTTTCATGAATTGATTAGCAGCCTCTTGGCGGGCTAATGAAAAGGCAGCGAACTTATTATCAACAAAGTCTTTAGCTTCATATAGAGAATGGTTTGCATGAGCTATCCAAGGTCCTTCACTTACATGAACTTTGCCGCTGTAGGTGTTTTCGATATTCATCGCAGGTTTATTTGCACTGGCAATGGTATAGGTAAAGAAAGCGGTGTATTCGTCGAATTTTTTGAACGTATCTACCACATCAGCATAAGACTGGGCATTGTAAACATCCCAGCTCAGATGATACGAAGGCGTCGCAGTATCCGTTATTATCTCGCCATTCGCGTGCTGTCTCGCGGTTCCTTCATCAGCCATAGTGTTCATGGTCATGACCTGAGCGCCTTTAGTGACGCCTCCAAAAGGTATCAATCCAGCCCAGGTTTGAATTAATCGAGTCTTGCCATCTACATCGGTATGTTTGAGCATAATAAGCCCTTCATAATTGATACCCATATAGTCAAAATTACTTGCAGCCCAAGCTTTATCGCCATCTGCCGCAATAGCGATTGAAGTGCACTTTGCTGGCGCGGCGGCTTGGTGGGTTTTTTCTGTAGCAAGAAAGCCCATACCACCACTGCGCTGTGACTCGAGAATCGCTTCATCGGACATACCAACAGCTAATAACAAGTTCGGATCACGATTGAGTGATTCCGCAAGGCCTGTAATATAAGCCGCTGCATCAGGAGAGCTTTTTTGCAGTTTTCCGTAGACGTCTTGGCCATCAAACCCTTTCGATAATGCAATGACATTAAGACCTGGAAGCATGACACCTAAGGTCTCATTGAAACGTTCAATTCCATCTAGAATTTGTTTTTTAGCCACAACACCTACATGTTTACCAAGTTCGTAAGAGGAGCCTGAAAATTGTACTTCTGCAATTTGGTCAGTGTGTTGGATAAGCTGAGCGTGAGCAGAGCAAGTAAACAACATAGATAAAGCAATAATAGATTTCTTCATAGCTACCTCTGTAAAATCATTTGTTTAGTGTTTTTCGTGTAACCACACGAAGTGCTGCTGGCGCATTTATTTCAACAAAGGAATAAAGCGAATCAATGTTGATGTGTGTAGGGTACATAAGCATTGCACTACTAGTCTTTTTTACAGCTTTTAGTGAACTCTAGAAATCAGGGGGAACAAAAAAGGCATATCACTTAGATATGCCTTAGAAGGTATGTTGCGGTTATAACATATTGGTTTTATCTAACTCAATACTGCATTGTTAACCTATAAATATGCAGTCATTACTAGCGGTTTTACTGACTGGTTTATGTTCTGTACAACACCTTGATAAGGTGAACATTGCCAGTAACTTGGTTGGCTGATTTATATCCTGTAGAGGATCTTAGTTACGTAATCATTGCCAGTAACTTGGCGGGTTGGTTTATGTTCTGTACAAAATCTTAATCACATGCCAGCCGAACTTAGTCTTAACTAAGTGCGGCGTGATTAACTCGCCACTGAAACATACTTTATCAAATTCTTGTGGGTATACCCATTTGGCCTTTCAATATTATTTAGCCTAAGTGCGATACAAAACCTTAATCACATGCCAGCCGAACTTAGTCTTAACTAAGTGCGGCGTGATTAACTCACCTGAGAAGCAAACTTTATCAAATTGCGGCACCATCTGCCCTTTCTTAAATTCGCCTAAACTGCCACCTTTTTTGCCCGATGGGCAAGTTGAGTGCTTCTTAGCAAGTACGTCGAATTTCGCGCCCTTATTCAGTTGCTTGATGATATCTTCAGCAAGTGTTTGGTGCTTAACTAATATGTGTAATGCTGCTGCGGTGCGCGCCATTTAAAGGCCTATAGAGTTTTAAACTAATTGGCGCAATTATACCGTCTATTGGCGGTAATAGGCTAGGGCGTCTCAACCGCTAGCCTAAAGACGGTGTTATCAGTATGGCTTTACCGCGATTTGGGTTGTTTAGAAATATTGACTAAGTCTTGCATATCAATATCAACGGTAAAGCTGCCGGGGACTTGCCTTGGTGGAAATTCTTTAAAGGTTGCCAACATTTGCTTGACCTTAATTTGTGCTGGGATCACTACAAATGCACGCTTATACCACCAGTCATCATAGCCAAAGCCTTGATCGCCTTTTTCATAAGGATCGATAGCTAAATCAAACAGTTTAGGCACTCTTAAGGTTTTTTGGGGTTGAGTCCAGACTGCAATACCTTTGCTTTCTTGGATCTTAAAATGAAATTTCCAGCGCCCATCACGCATGGCGAGCAGTTCACCATCATCAGACCAATAGAAAAACTGTTGCCGTGGGCTTTCATCGGTTTTATGGCTTAGGTAATCAACCATATTATACCCGTCTAGATGGTTACGATATTGCTTGCCATTGCTGGCTTTATAACCCGAGAGCAATTGGCTTTTAATATTGCTATTACCTGCAATGCTCATCAATGTTGGAAACCAGTCTGCAGATGAAACAATGCCATTGAACTTTGAATTAGGCTTAATATGATTAGGCCATTTTATAAACGCAGGCACTCTAAACCCACCTTCCCAACCAGTATTTTTCTCACCTCTAAAGGGGCTGGTGGCGGCATCAGGCCAAGTGGCGTTCATCGGGCCGTTGTCCGTGGTGTAAATCACCACGGTATTGTCTTCAATATTGAGTTGTTTTAGCTTTGCCAGTAATAGGCCGATATGGTTATCGTGCTCAACCATGCCGTCGGCATAATCCCCTAAACCGGTAACACCAGAGTTCTTGTCACTGACATGGGTGTAGTTGTGCATGCGAGTGGTGTTGTACCACAAGAAAAACGGCTTGTTTTTGTTAACTTGCCGGCTGATAAAGTCATTGGCTGCAGCTAAGGCTTCATCATCAACGGTTTCCATGCGTTTGCTAGTGAGTGGCCCAGTATCTTCAATTTTACCGTCGGCATAAGAATGAATCACGCCTCGTGGACCAAAGCGCTTTTTAAACGCTGCTGACTTTGGGTAGTCGGCATTTTCAGGTTCTTCCTCGGCGTTTAGGTGGTAAAGATTACCCATAAACTCATCAAAACCATGCTTAGTCGGTAGCATGTCATCGCGATCGCCTAAGTGATTTTTACCAAATTGTCCGGTTGCGTAACCGAGATCTTTTAATGTCTGTGCCAAGGTTATATCCTGCGGCTGTATGCCTTGGCTTGCTCCTGGCAATCCGACTTTGCTTAAGCCGGTGCGCACCGGCATTTGCCCGGTAATAAATGCAGAGCGTCCTGCGGTACATGACTGCTCAGCATAATAGGAGGTCAACATTGCGCCCTCATTAGCAATGCTGTCGATATTAGGTGTTTGATAGCCAAGCATGCCGTTGTTGTATGCCGAGATATTGCCATAGCCAATATCATCACCAAATATCACCACAATGTTAGGTTTATTGGCGGCATAAGCACTTATCGGAATAAGGCATAAGCATAGCCCAGCAACTAAATTAGTTATTGTTTTTATCATCTTAAATATCCGTATTATTAATCGATTTGCTCTTTCTAAAAATGGCCAAGTTAGTGCGCTGGAATATAAGTACCGAAGTTCATACTCCTGCCAAGTTCGGGATTAATTTGATCATGCTCGCAGGCGAGGTTTCCATTAATAAATACTTGTTCGACTAATCCTGGATTACGATTAACAAGGCGTTGTAAGCCAAAGTTTTCCATTTCAGCCCAGCTTACCTGTTCAAGATCTTGATTAAATTTAGAGGGGTTTAGCACCACGATATCGGCTCTATCGCCGACACGAATTCGGCCTGCATCGATATTGAACCACTGTGCTTGATCGCCCGTCATACGGAACACAGCCTGTTCCATTGTCATCATCGCTTGGCTGTTTTTAGTTTGTTGGTTTTGGCTTTCATCAATACTTTCACTGACAAGCTTTAGCATGCGTAGCGGCAAGTTATAAAACGCCATATTGCGGATATGCGCACCGGCATCACTGAAGGTAATTAAAGACTTTTTATCTTTAACCATGTTTTTTAGAATGTGTTTACGGTGGTTTGCAACCGTGGTGTACCAACGTAAATCAGTGCCATATTGCACCACTAAGTCGAGGAACAAATCGACCACATGGATCTGTTTGCTCTCGGCAACATCTGCGAAGTTTTTGCCGACAATAGATTGATCAGGACATTCAAGGATAATGGCATCACCAAAGTCGCGCTGCCATACCCGAGGGCTGAGCTTTTCGCCATAGAACTTTCTAAAGTCACGACGGTAGGTTTCGTCTTTTAATAGCTCGTTGCGAGCTATTTTATCTTTTAAGTCGAGTGCTAGTTCACCTGCGCCAAACTCTTCAAAAAACACCACATCAATACCATCGGCATAAACGGTAAAAGGCGTAGGCAACACCTGCCAACGAAAATCACCATTGAGGAAGTTGGTAACTCTGGCGGCAAGATTGGTGATTTTACTTAGGTAGACACTGCCTTTTAGATCCATGCGGCTAATCAGTGTGGTTTTAAGGCGTTTTTTAAATATACCCATACATTCGCGCATATACTGGTTTATTTGCAGTATTGCCGCGGCATTAGGCGCACCTTGATGCACTCGGTCATATTCACGCACTAAGTTGTTCAGCCGCGATACTTCTTTCCACTTAGCGTAGGTGCTCGGTAAGCTTTTTGACCATTCGCGGTCGCCATCAATTTTGTCCCACTTTAGGCACATGGTCGATAAGCCTAAAAAGCCGACTTCTAATGATTCTTTGAGCAGGCTTTCCATTTTGCGCATTTCGGTTTCGGTGGGAGTGACGTTTAGATCGGTTGCGCGGCTTAAGCCCATAACGCCGACACGTAAATCACTGTGACCAAGCATGCTGACAACGTTTGGGCCTAAAGGATGTTGGTGAGCAAATTCGACCCACTGCTTAGGCGTACTCCATGTTTTATGTTGCTTTAAAATAGGCAGTACTTTTTCGCGGGGGACAGTTTCAACGCGGGTGAAAATATCAGAAGCGTCTTCATATTCACTGCAGATCATGCTTAACGAGCAACTACCAACAAGCACCGTAGTTACGCCGTGGCGCACCGATTCTGACAGGCTAGGGCTAACAATTAGCTCTGCATCATAATGGGTATGCGTGTCGATAAAGCCCGGCATCACCCATTTTTGTTGAGCATCGATAATGTGGTTACAGTCTGTTTCATCAATTGCTTGGCTTGAGACTTTTGCGATTCTACCGTTTTTTATGGCAATATTTTGAATCGACGAGTCAGCGCCCGTGCCGTCAAAGTATCGACCTCCTTTAATGATGGTATCGTATGCAGACATAGAAACTCCCCTCCATATTGTTAATCGTTTTTATTATGTTTATCGATTCGACATTTTTAGATTAAGGCTTGTCTAATTTTCATTCTTGTCATTTGGTGACAAATTGGCGATTATCTAAACACCATAATTGACTTAAGCTGAGACAGGGATGCAAAGAAAGGGGTTTTGATGAAGCAAGATTACTTAATTCGCAGTGCATCTTTGTTGGGTTTTAATAGCTTGGTCTGTGAGCTTGGCGGTGATACTCAAGGTCTATTGGCACAGTGCGATTTACAACCGCAAGATCTGAGTAATCCCGACAATATGATTGCCTTTGCTAGCATGATTAACCTACTTGAATTAGCATCGACAGAGCTTAATTGCCAAGACTTTGGCCTACGTTTGGCTGCAAAGCAGGGATTGGAGATGCTTGGGGCTGTGGGCCTTATTATTCAGGCGAGTCATACGGTTGGAGAGGCGCTAGTCAATGCACAGCGTTATATGATGCTGCATAGCCATGGTGAATATTGGGTGTTACGCAAATTCGAGCAGTCGATATTGATTGAGCGTTATCAAATTTATCAAGATATTAGCCATGCTAAGCAATATAAGGAGTTGTCGTTTGGAGTGTGTGCAGGCTTAGTCAAAACCTTGATAGGGAAAACACTTAAACTCGACAGGTTAGAATTTGCTCATACCGCCATTTCAGATAGTCATGTTTACCGCAAATACTTTGAGTGTCCGGTGGTATTTAACCAAGAAAACGATCGCTTAATTATCCATTCAAGCTATCTTACCCAGCCGTTGCAACGTATTTCAGATCAAGATAAAAAGCAGATTAAGTCATATTTAGAGATACTTATCAGCCAGTTTGGTGATGATATTGAACGTAAGGTTAAGACGTTAATTTTACAAACAATGGGCTTGCACGATACCAATATTGATCTTGTAGCAACTATGCTCAATATGAATCGTCGAACTTTACAACGGCGGTTGGCAAAACAAGGTTTAACCTTTAAAAAATTATTAGCCGATGTGAGAATGAGCACGGCTTGCTGGCATTTACAATCGAGTCAGCTAGATATCACCTTGTTGTCAGAAGTGTTAGGCTACAGCGATGTAAGCGCGTTTAGTAAAGCCTTTAAGCAATTCGCGGGGATTTCGCCGTTAAAGTGGCGTAAATCAGCACAAGCTTCGTAAGAGTAACTATTCTAGTCAAACCGCAAAGTTCGCAGGAAGGATCAGTGTTAAAGTCTAAAGCCTATCGCCGCATTGGCCCCGATTACCGTTTCGACGAACAAGTCAGCTTTGTCGATATAAAGCAGGTGTTTGGTCTTGGGCATATTCGTTTAGGTAAATGGGTCGAAAACGAAGAGCGTGATAAAGCCGCTAACTTAATTTTTGACTCGTTAGCCGATTTAGCTTTTATCTTAAAATTACCGCCTAAAGCATTGGGTTTACGCGAAACGCTAAATCTAGCGTTTGGCAGTGGTGGTCAAAAAGGTGTGCAAGCGCATTATGCGCCGCATAAGCGCGAGCTAGCGTTAGCTAAAAATGCCGGAGCGGGCGCGCTGGCCCACGAGTTTTGGCACGCGTTTGATCATTACATTGCACCAAAGTCCTATCGCACTTCACCTAGTGGCACCTCCTTTGCGAGTCATAGTTGGCTTGCCGATGTAAAACCGATAAAACATCCGTTAAATCAGCGATTAGAGCAGGTATTTGAAATCGCGTTGCTAAATGAAAACGGTGAAGATGGCCATGATTATGTTAATCGGGCGATAGCATTGGATAAACAACATAATAGCCAGTACTTTTCACGGCCTACCGAATTAATGGCACGCGCCTTTGAATCGTGTATCGAATCTTACCCCGATATCACTAACCCCTATTTAGTGGATGAAACTCTAAAATCACCGCTATTTGATGCGGGCGGCTACCCAACACTTGAACATAGAGCGCAGATCTTTGAGGCCTTGATAAATTATTTTGAGCCTCTTGGCGATGCGCTTGGGCGAGAGTAGAAAATAGTTATTTTAAACCATTAAAAAGCCCGCATGTGCGGGCTTTTTAGTTAATACAGGTTTTCAACGCCTAAGCTGTTTTCACTTTCCAGTTCACTTCTTCACCGGCAAAGAAAGGCACAATCGGGCTACCGTTTGGCAAGATGATCTCGCTTGGTACTGTCCACTTTTCTTTCACTAGCGTCACAGTGCTGGTGTTGCGCGGCAGGCCGTAAAAATCAGGGCCGTGCTTGCTGGCAAAGCCTTCAAGCTTATCGAGAGCGCCTAGGTCATCAAATACCTGTGCGTAAAGCTCTAGTGCACTCCATGCGCTGTAACAACCGGCGCAACCACAAGCTGACTCTTTGCGATGTTTCTCGTGCGGCGCCGAATCAGTGCCTAAGAAGAACTTGCTCGACCCCGTTGCTACTGCAGCACGCAGTGCTTCTTGGTGGGTGCTGCGCTTAAGTACTGGTAAACAGAAGTTATGTGGGCGCACACCGCCAACAAGCAGGTCATTACGGTTAAGCAGTAAATGCTGTGGGGTAATAGTCGCTGCGACGTTGTCAGCCGCTTCCATAACAAAGTCAGCCGCATCTTTGGTAGTTATGTGCTCAAAAACCACTTTCAATGTTGGGAAAGACGCCACAATACGCGCTAGGTAGCGTTCAATAAACATGGCTTCACGGTCGAAAATATCGATGTGAGATTCAGTAACCTCACCGTGAACCAACAGCAACATACCGTGCTTAGCCATGGCTTCAAATACAGGGAATAGCGAATCAAGCGCTTTAACTGCTGCATCAGAGTTAGTGGTTGCACCCGCGGGGTAAAGCTTAGCAGCAACAACGCCAGCCGCTTTAGCATCAATGATGTCTTGCTCTGTGGTGTTGTTGGTTAAGAAAATTGTCATTAGCGGTTCAAAAGTCGAACCTGCTGGGCGCGCCGCTAAAATACGCTCACGATACTCGGTTACCATTTTGGCATTGGTAACAGGTGGCAATAGGTTTGGCATTACGATTGCGCGTTGGAACAAGCGAGCCGTTGCTGGAACGGTTTCTTGCAGCATATCGCCATCGCGAAAATGAAGGTGCCAATCGTCAGGAGTAAGTAGGGTGATTTGCGTCATTGTAGGTTCCTAAGCGTTTACGACAAAATACGTCAGCTTTTTATAAGCTTTTACTTAGGGCGCTATTGTGCCTGAAATCGCCGGCGCTTAATAGCTGAAGATGCATAAGACACAATATATCAACGCCTAACAATACCATTTATGTTATTTTGCTGATTGTAACCGCCCACTGATAGTAATAAGTAGTTAAAAGAGACATGCGTTTAGACAAGTTTATCTGTAAAAGTACTGCACTTAATCGTGCCCAGTCGAGTGAATGTATCCTAGCGGGGCAAATCAGCGTCAATGGCAATACGGTTACTGATGTCGGCTTTCAAGTGCATGAGACTAATTGTATAACCCTAGATGGGAAAAAGCTGATTGCGCGGCCGTCGCGTTACATTATGCTGCATAAACCTATGAATATGCTGAGCTCCAACGTTGATGGTGATTACCCAAGCCTATTTAACTGCATTGAGCTTGAACGCGTTGAAGACTTACATATTGTCGGCAGACTCGATGCCGATACCACTGGTTTAGTGCTGTTGACCGACGATGGTCGTTGGTCATTTGATATTATTCGCCCAGACAAAAAGTGCGACAAGACCTACCGAGTAACGCTGCGAGACCCCATCACCGCTGATAACTCGGCTGAAGTCATTGCAAGATTTTCCCAAGGCTTACAACTACAAAACGAAAAGGCATTAACTCAGCCCGCTAAACTTGAGCTGGTGACGCCCACAGAGGCGTTATTAACCATCACCGAAGGTAAATATCACCAAGTAAAACGCATGTTTGCCGCGATTGGTAACAGAGTTAATGGTTTGCACCGCGAGCAAATAGGCGCGTTAAAGCTTGATGTTGCAGTGGGGCAGTGGCGTCACTTAACCGCAGATGAAGTGGCATTGTTAGCAACGCCAACGCCAACTTAAGTATCGCCATGACAATAAACAACGCCCGCTAATAAGCGGGCGTTTTGCTAGTAGAGCAATCGATGAGTAGATAAGGCTTAATCGACCCAGTGCAGCACATTGCGGATAATCGACCAGCGCGGCTCTACTTTTTCTGCGCCTTTACCAAGCATCCAGTAATCGTAAATCTGCTCTTGGGTGCCATCGACTTTGCGCAGGCGTTGCCAGTTATTGATGTAGTTAAGCAGCGACTGGTTCGATTGCGCCACCGCGTAAGCCACCGGGTAATGTGATTTGTTTTCCAGCAGCGCAATACCGTAACCCGGGAAGAACAAGGTCCAAGCTGAGCCCGCTTGTGCGCTAATCACCACCGCATCGTACTTATGTTTTTTCTGTCTGAAAAAGTCTTTATAGCCCTCGATTTTTACGAACTTGATATTGGGTGCCATTTTCTTCGCTTCTTCAATGGCATCACCATGTTCAACATAGGCAATCGTCATGCCCTGCATCTCTTTTATGCTGTCATTGGTTTTAAACTCGTTTACCAAGTGGTCGCGAGTGGCAATGGCAATATTAAGCTCAAGCACCGGATTGGCATAACTGAGGGCGTCCATTTGCTCTATGTCCATAGCCAAGCCAGACATGGCAATATCAAAGAACCCCGCCTTGAGCGATGCGGCTAATTTATCTTTCTTAAAGGGAATAAACTCAATTTTAACTTTTAAGTCTTCAGCCAGTTTATTCGCCATCGCGGTATCAAAACCAACTAATTGGCCTGCGTTATTGTAGTAACTAAACGGCACATTACTCGGGATATAACCGACTCTTAATGTGCCTGCATCGCGAATGGCCTGCACGCTGCGTATTGGCGTACTTGGCGTTTTACCCACAACAGGAAACTGCTTGTTTACTTTAGTGGGCACTTTGTCAGCCACCTGCATATTGGCGATTACGCCACTGGTGATCTCAGGGCTATGGATAAACATGCCCATAGCAATGCGGCAAACCAAGATAGTGGCGATTACGCTAGCGCCAATGCCAATACTCATTTTCAGCAGTTGTGGCGGGCGCAGTTTAAGCGACTTTTGAAATAAAGAGGCAGTAAGTAGGGTGAGTACAAACAGGTTCATTACCGCCGCAATAGAGGTGAATTTACCTGTAATAAAGCCCGACATTACAAATAACTGGAACAGATCAGCAGGCAGTTTTACCAGATCCAGCATAAATGGAATCGCCACATAGACACTGCCAAATAAGGCCAACAAGCCACTAATTGATAGCGATGGAATACTGCTAATATCCACCGGTGTGCCGTTAAACCAGCCAGCAAAATACACAAATAATATGACGGTTAACTTACCGATATTCGGGAAGGTAAACGCAATGGGAACCAGAATTTCAATTAAGGTGGCGCCATCTTCACAAAGGTCATCATGCTCGCGCATCACCTGCTTACACTCTTCAACAATCACCGGAATAACAATAAAAATGTTACCCGTGGCAAAGGCGGTCACTAAGCTAGATTTAGAAATGCGCAGTGCTTGGGCAAAAGTTATCGGAGTCAACGAGGCCACAATCCAGGGCAGTACCCAAAAAGTCAGCAGTAAGCATAGTACAAAATAGCTGATTAGATACACTTGCATACTGGCAAATTCATCAACGCCCATGGTGCCTGCGGCAGACGCTGACATGGCGAAAATACCAATCGGTAGAATTTTAACTAAGCCTTGAGTAATGCGCGAGAAGATCTCCGAACTGGTATGCATAAAGGTTAGTATTTGTTGTTTATGCTCGCCCTGCATGCCTATAAGCGCAAGGCCCATAGCGATGCTAAACACCACCATGGCTGGTACATAGCCGTCAGCCATTGACTCAAACGGATTTGACGGAATATACAGCTTAAAGTAATCAATCGGGGTGATGGGCTCAATGCTACTAGTACTAAAGAAAGAGGCTGACTCAACGATAGGGAATGACAACGGCATAAGAGCAACCATCACCATTGCCAATAACCACAGCAGTAACATTATCAAACCAGCTCGGCTAAATATTAGTTTAGCGGTGCTTTTTTGCAGTTTACCAATACCGCCAACCAGCGATACCACAATATAAGGCAGCACTGTCATCTGCATCAGCAAAATCACACTCGTACCAATAGTGCCCATCCAACTCACTGATTCACCAAAGAACAAGCCGACGCCAAAACCAACAAGCATGGCCACTATCATCTGGGTCGAGCTGGTCATCGCAAGAACTTTTTTAAGCACAGGTTCCATCCTAATTTATGTGTTTTGTTGAATAAGCAGCCTTGGCTTTGATGAATAACAAGTCAGCAGGAGACATAGGCTTGTCTTATTATAAGTTCGCTAACCATTAACTTTAAAGTGATATCGTTAAAAATTCAGCATGTTAATTAACATTGCTCCGTTTGCCACCAAGCCGTTCGGCGGCTAAATCAATAAAGGCTCGGACTTTAGGCGACAAGTGTTTACGGCTTGGATAAACCACGTAAACGTCAATTTCGGTATTGGGGCAGCTCTCAAATAGTATTTCTAAGCGGTTATCGTTAAGTGCCTCTTCCATGTAAAAGCTGGGGAGGCGGGCAATACCATGGCCGGCTAACACCATAGCCAATTGCATATGTCCGTTATTGCAGAGTATTTTTTGGCGTACATCAACAAAGAACGGCTTGCCGTCAGTATCAATATAGTCCCAGCGACTAGGCTGCTTTAAATTGGAATAACAAATGCCGTTATGAGTGGCTAGCTCTCTAGGGTGATGTGGCTTACCGTGGCGCGAAATATACTCTTTCGAGGCGACCGTATAAGCCTTACTGCTATATATTTTACGGCAGATAAGGCTCGACTCCTCGAGGTGGGCTGAGGCGCGTATCGCTATGTCGTAACCATCGGCAATCACATCTGTGCGCTGATCGCTAAGCTCAAGCTCTAAGCTAACATTAGGGTAACGATTAATGTATTCAGAGATAATATCCTGCAGATGGTTTTGGGCAAAGCCCACCGGACAACTGAGCTTTAACACCCCCTTAGGGCTAACATTGTCTTGGGTAATTAAGCCTACTGCCAGTTCAGCGTCGCTAATAAGTTGCAAGCACTGTTGATAATAGGCCTCGCCCTCAGGGGTTAAGCCTATCGAGCGGGTAGTGCGGTTAAGTAAACGCACGCCAAGGCGAGTCTCCAGTTTATTGACCTCTTTGCTCACATAAGAGGTGGAGTGACCAAGAGCCTCTGCCGCGGCAGAAAAACCGCCACTTTTCACCACCTGTGCAAAAATCACTATGCCATCAAATAGTTTATTTATTGTCACCAATGCCACCTATTAACAGTTGTATGGAAATAGTTATTATCTTTTTAGGTTATTAATCTTTATTCGTCACCAATATACACTGCTCTACATCGAGTTGTCGCTCAAAAGTTAATCTTTAGCTTGCAGCAGAGTACGGCAATTGAACCTAATATCTTTGCAGGCTTTACCTGTAATAACAGTATAGAGAGACCATTATGAAACTATTAGCTTTTGCAGCCAGCAGCAGTACTAAATCAATCAACAAGCAACTTGCCGCTTATGCTGCGTCACAAGTTGCCGGAGCAGACGTTGAAATCCTCGATATCAACGATTACGAAATGCCACTCTTTAGCCAAGACCGTGAAGAAGAGTTAGGCCAGCCTGAGCAAGCACAAAAGTTTTTTGCCAAGTTGGGTGAAGCAGATGCGATTATTATTTCGTTTGCCGAGCATAACGGTTCATACACGGCGGCTTACAAGAACTTGTTTGACTGGACATCACGTATCGACATGAAAGTGTTCCAAAACAAGCCAATGGTGCTACTAGCAACTTCGCCAGGCCCTGGCGGCGCGGCAACAGTATTAGCTGCTGCAGCTGGTTCAGCGCCATATTTTGCCGCCGATGTAAAAGCGACCCTGTCTATTCCAAGCTTTTTCGATAACTTCGATATGGAAACACAGGCGCTACGTAACCCAGAGTTACAATCAGCACTGCTTGGAGCACTAAGCAATTTGAAATAGCGCTAAAGCGTTAAGTAAATAATAAGCCTGACATCATGTCAGGCTTATTATTTTATCAGCAGTTTCCGTCTTAGGATAAGCGTTACACTCTTGCCTCAGTGGCTTGGCTGCTCATGGCACTGTTAGCCTGTTTATTGCGCTTAAACTCGGCAATACCATCTGAGAATATGGTTACTCGATTGCGACCAGTCTTTTTCGATACATACATAGCATGGTCACTATCGGCTATCATTTTATCTAGGTTTGTTCCCGACAAGCTAAAGTCTGTTACTCCAAAGCTGGCGCTAATTGCAAACTCAAAGCCTGAGCCTGCGCTGTCTATGGCGGCAATTAACTTACGGTACTCTTCTGCCAATTGCGCGGCGGTATTAACGTCACAACTCGGTAAGAAAATACAAAACTCTTCGCCGCCAAGGCGGGCAAACAGGTCGCTTTTGCGGCTGTGGGCTTGGCAGACTTGAGCGACTTGTTTTAACACCCAATCTCCCGTCGCGTGGCCGTATGTGTCATTAATGCTTTTAAACTTATCTAAATCAAACAAAATACAGCTGGCGGCTTGTTGATTCTTGCTGCAATAGTCAATGGCATTTAATGCCTGTTGAGTAAAGTGACCGCGGTTATGTACCTTAGTCAGCGCATCATACTCCGCCAGCAATTTTAAACGCTTTTGTGTGGTACGTGATTTATACACCATGCCAGCTAATAACAGTATCGACACAAATAGTAGCGAAATAAACAAGCGGTTATTTTCGGTTTCACTGCGGCTCAGTTTTTGCTCCAAGCGCAGTAAACGGTTTTGGTCATCTAAAAGCTTTATCTGGTTTTTTTGCTCAGTCGCCTGATGCTGCGCAAGCTGAAATGCTAAATGCTTGGTTTTAACTTCATCTAAATAGGCTTTATCGGCAGCGGCATACTCTTGATGATATGCCAAGGCTTGCTGGTGCTCACCACGAGATTCAGCAATTTGAAATAGGATGTTATAAGCGGTGACTGACGATTCAGAAGTACCAATATTTTTTGCGTGTGCAACAGCTTTGCTTGAGTGCTCTTCAGCAATATCTATTTGTTTAGATAGGTAATAGCTTTTAGCAAGTAAGGCATGATAAATCGCCAGAAAAGGCGCGTATTTTGTGGCTGCTAATGATTCAAGCTGCTTTTCTAGCGTGGCGATTGCTTGTAGTGGTTGGTTGTTATCTAAATGCAGTTCAGCTAAATAGCTATAAATGGCGCTTTCCATCACCACTTCGTTGCTCTGCTGGCATGCTTGCAGACCTTGGGCTATTTGCGGTGAGTCTTCACTGAGCTGCCCCAGTTTGAATTGGGATTCTAATTTTAAGTTGTGAGCGATGCAGAGGTTGCGGCCTTGTGGATTTTCACTTAATAGCCGTTTGGAGAACTTAAGTCCTAGTTCATATTGCCCTAGTTGGTTGTAGAAAATAGCTGCAATAGCAAACGTTCGTTCATGCAGGCTGCTATCTGCAATCGTAGGTAAGCTATTTAATGCGCTAGAGAGATGAGATAATCCATCAGGCCAATTTTTTGATATAGCATATGTATTCACTATCGAAAGAGTTGCTTTGAGCTTAATTTGCTCGCCGGCTTCAGAGTTCAAGAGCTGTTTATAAATCTTTAGAGCTTCGTTGAACTTGCCTTTGAAAGATAAGCTATATGCTCTTAAATATTTTAAATGGTATTTCTGCTGCTTAGACATAAGTTGCTCATGTCTGTTCAACTCCTCAATCACCTCAATAAACTTTAACGGATTCTGGCTTCTAACTTCATTTGCTGCGGTAAATAATCGTGAGAGTTCATCGTTTGGAATAGCCCAGCAATGGCTAACAAATAGATAGCTAACGAGACAAATAAATTTGCCTCGCTTTATTAAATTGCTAATTACATTAAGCATTCGCAATAAGCTTTATATCATCAGCATCTTCTGCTGGTGACTCTTCTGATTCATCTTGTTTAGGTTCATCTTCAGCAGGGAAGAAAATACATACCACGTCCGGGCATATATCTAATTGTTTTTTTAATTCAACCAGCTCACTTTTACGAAGATATTGCTTAGTGTTTTCATCTAAATTGCTTTCATTGATAGCAATTTGCTGTTGTTCAAAGCTTTGCAAGCTTGCATCTTGGCCCATGCGTTCCAGCAGTTGAATGATGTTTGACATACTATTTCCTTGTTGATGTCTTGTTGTAATTAACTTCTTGTTTATCTTGTTATGTCAGCTTGTCTATCACTGGTTATAACCCTCTTAAAACAGAGGGCTTGAGTGTTAGCTTCAGTATTTTTTAGGGCTGATGCTAGTGCAACTTTTAGCGATTTAGCAGGCTAGAATTTGCTGTTTACGCAACAATACTAAAGGGCGTCGATTCAGAGTCTGTATCGTCATCATCATCTTCTTCGTGGGCAAGCAAAATACAAACAACATCTGGGCAGACATCTAGCTCGCGCTTAAGGCTAATATCATCTTTGTTGATTAGCGCTTGTTTTAATGATTCAGTTAGTGCTGATTCGGCAATCGCTTGCTCAAAGTTAGTTTCTGTTTGCAGACTTGCATCTTGCCCCATACGTTCCAGCAGTTGAATGATGTTTGACATACTATTTCCTTGTTGATTGTCGTTTATGGTTTTCTATTTTTCTATTTCTTAGGGAGGATTTACCTGCTTAATCTAGGCTTATCCGTTAGCTTTTGTTAAATCTTCTTTTTATCCACTTTCTGCATTTACTTGATTCAGCTACTGCTTCATTTACTTGATTCAGCTACTGCTTCATTTACTTTATTCAACTATTTACTTCAGAAAGTGCGCCACTTTGTTGTGCTAGCAGCTGGGCTTCTACTTGCGCTAGGCGGTCTAATACTGCTTGATTGGGTTGCATCTTTTGGCTTGGCGGAATAACCAGTGTGGTGTGCATGTAAATATCGGCATCGGCTAGTTCTGCTAAGGTGAGGGTTTGCTTACGCACTGTGTCTATAGGCAGTACGGCGGCTTCATATAAAATCACTTGATGCTCAAGTGGGTAGTCTTTACTGAGAAGTTCAATCAGTACTTGGCGGTGCGCCGCCCCCGTAGCAAACTTAGTTAGGCTCTTATCACCAGCTAGGCCTATTTGCCACAGCACTAGATAACATGAGGGGTCAAAGCGGCGTTGGTAGAACATAAACTGACTGGCTTCAAACTGCTGGCAACCATATTGTCCGGGGTCGATGCCCAAATCGGCAATTAGGCAGTCTTCTGCTGATATGCCCGGCACCATGACAGCGTGAAAACCCTCAGCCTTGGCTATTTCGATTGATTTATGTGGTGCGTGGGCGAATACCCCTGGATGACCATAAAATGCACCGACGACTTTTTTGCCGGCGCGCACTTCGGTCATAATCGCATCGACCATTTCACGGTAGGTAATATGGCGAGATTTTCCGGGCTGATAAAAGCCTTGTAGCGAGCGCACGTCGGGGTGCATCTCTTGCAGCCAGAGTTCAACTATGCCGTTAGACATGCCAGAAAATACCACATCAGCCTGTTCAATATAGCTTTTTGCTAACGGGCAAATATGAGCCCCTAAAGTCATTCCTATTCCAACACAAGCTAAACTACCTGACATTTATTCTTCTCTATTATGTGTCTGATGAGTAGGCTATTAAATTAACAGTTATCAAAATGTTTTTAAACTGTTACTTGTTTTTCGGGCTCTGCGTAACAAAATATAATATCGCTTTTGGCCTTACTGAGTTCGTTTTCAATTTCAGGAAAAGTAAAGCCAAGCTTTTTTACAAATCTCTGGGTCGCCAGATTGGCTTTTGTGTAATGGGCGGTTATTTTTGTAAGGCTTAAATAGCTAAAGGCGTATTCCACTAGGGCTCCCATAGCTTCCTCAGGAAAGAGCTTGCCATTGGCTTTTGGCAAAAGCATGAAACCGATATCAGCTTCCATGTGATTGTACTTGTTCTTCCAAGTCAGCCCTTGAATACCAATAGCTTGTTGTGTGGAAGTTTCAATAATGGTCCAACTCATTAACTTGGGTTTATGGCTGCTTTGCAACTTTATTGCTCGCTCAAATGCAGTATTTGCCTGCTCAATACTTAATGGAGGGCTAATGTTGCGCATAACTTTTTCACAGCAATAGAGTCGTTGATACAAACTTCTATCGTGAATGTTGATTGGACGACAAGATAGACGTGATGTTTGAAAGCTATGGTTATTATTAATGGATACTAATTGGGTTTGTCTAGGAGACATCTTTTAATCCTAATTAACGCTGTTTAGCAAAGTGGATAACGCCGGTTTGATGGGCGGAGCGGTCGAAAATCACGTAGTGATCATTCATTAGCGGTAAACCAAGTAGCGACTGATTGGGCCACCCTGCAAGCTGTGACAATATCTTAAAACAGGCCTTGCCCTTGGCTGGAGTGTTGGTTTGCCAGTAGTGCTCGGGCTTTATGTGAATGCTGACTTTTTCTGGGCTATTTTGCTTGTTGTCACTGCTATGGTCACGACTACTTATACTGCTATGGCCACAGCTATTTTTATTGGTATTTTTACTGGTATTGCCACTGCTGCTATGAGTGTGTTGGCTATGGTGATTGCGTTCGCCGACAAAATGCAAGGTGAGCGTGGGCCATTCATCAAGGTTTAACTGGCTCATGTCGATACCTTGATACTGCATGGCGATATCGCTAAAGGGCTTTATCAGTGCTGCAAATTTGGGGTTTAGCGCGCTGAAGTGTTCCACCATGGCGTTGTATAAATGCTTGGTAAACACTATGCCTGACACTCCTGTGTCGATAATAGCGTTACTGCGACCACGTAGTTGTTTGTTCATGCCGATGGCTGAGAGTAGGGCGTGGTCATGGTTTGCTTGGCTTGCTAGATGCTCAGGGCTTTCTATTGGCTCAAGGCTTTCTGCAGGCTCAGGGCTTTCATTTAGCTCAAGGCTGTTATCTGGGTCAAGGCTGTCATCTCGCTTAATACTTTCGGTAGGCTCAAGGCTGTTCTCTATCTCCTCGGTGAGTAGGCTGTCGATTTCGGTTTGGTCGCCAACTTGGATAGAGATGAGGTTAACGTTGTAATACTTGTCTTCTACCACAGAGATAGTGGTGAACTCGCCTTGATAAAGCTCAATATGTTCTTCGCCGCCACCAATAATTAACCAGCCCTGATTGAGCGGGTCTTGGTTTAACTGTGCGAAGTGCGCTTGTTGTGCTGTCTTATCTGTTTTTTCAGCTTTATCGGCACTCTTTATTGCACTAAAGGTGGCTGCGCTAATATCGGTAGAAAAGTGTACGCTTGAGCGGCGGCTGTAAAAAGCAAACTTATTGGCGGTTAAGCCATGCTGGGTGAGCTCAGTAAAGTAGGGAATAATATCTTGAGTGGGCTGCTGTTTTAAAAAGGCTTTAAACTGACGTAAATCGTGGCTGGTAAAGCGATTATCGCAATCTTGCTCAGAGTGAGCCGCCTTGTTTTCGACTTGGTTTTCTATTTGGTTTGCATTTAAATGGGCGTGATAATCATTACTGCAAATACTAATTTCATCGTCAAATGGCCAAGGGTAGGTGAGCGCTGGTTTGATATTGTATTTGTCAAAATAGTCTTTGAGATTGTAGCTTTTGTTTAGCTGATGGTAAGCAAGACCGAGTATGCCGTCGGCGTGTAAAAATGTGCCCTCTTGTTTAATCGACGACACTATCGCCACCGGACAATCGTTAAGTACTATGGGCGCGTGGGCATCAGGATTTGGCTCTAACTGATAACCGTCGCTTAGGTTGAAATCGATATCTTCTTCTCTGAGTCCGACTCGGGTATGCACTACAGGGCCGTCCCAGCCGCCCGCACCATACAAGACTTCTTGAGCAAAGCTGGTGGCCACTAAGCTAGTGTCTTGCTCGTCGTCATAATCACTGTCGCTCACCACTAAGGTGCTACTGCCCGTATCAATAATCAGATTTGCTGGGGTTTTATTGGCGCCAAATCTAAGCTGGGCGCAGTAGCCGCCCATTGCATAAACATTGGTTATCGGTACTTTTAAAGTGCGTGGAGTGATTAATGGTGTGTTATCTGACATTGATTGCGCCTGATTGTTATTGTTCTTAAAGCTTGCAAGCTAACGAGATAAAGCTGCTTTGATAGCGAAAATCACAATAGCAGAAATTGTTTTGCAGGTTAATTAATTGTTAATTCGTGTGTGATTTTACTAAAGCGTGCTGCTTAAGTTGAGGTAGGTTTTGCAGTTAAATGCTTGAGCGAGGTGCAAATCAAGTTGGGGGAGTATATTTGCACCTCGTTGGTTAACTATGAGGCAATGACAAACTGGCCTTGCATAATGGCCCAGTGACCTGGGAATGAACAAAAGAAGCTGTACTGTTTTGCAGGATCGAGATCAGCGGTGCTAAAGGTAATGCTAGTGCTTTCACCGCCACCAATAATATCGGTATGAGCAAGCACTCTAGGATCATCAGCTTTGACGTAGCTGTTTGCTGCGCCAGCTGCCATGCCTTCGTTAGCAACAGCTGACATATTAGCGGTTTCAGTTAGTACCCAGTTATGGCCCATGGCCGTTTTTGGTAGGGTGCCTGCGTGGTGTAAATTAAGCGTCACTTCGGTGCAACCTACTGGAAGGGTGAGCTCTTTCTTATCAAACTGCATAGCATCGGTTGCATTGATATCGAGTTGGCAGGTGTTGGCGCTAGCAAAGGCTGAAAAACTTAGCATGAATGTTGCTGCAACAAACTTGATTAGGGTAGGCATAGTTAAATTCTCATATAGTTAATGACGCTAGCATCCTAATGTAAAAAGCATTAAATGAGAATGATAATCAATTGTAAATGTTTTCTAAAGATAGTGATTAGAGCGCTAAACTATTTATCATTAAACAGAGGGCGCGCATTTTTGTGAGTGGGCTTAGAGGCTAAACCCACTCATCAACTTTGCTGTTATTTAGCGTTAACCTTGATGCGCTCAACATCGGTGGTAGGGGTTTCAACTTCAAAATCGAGTTGTACTTTTGAACCTTGCACACCGTTAGGCGAACTCTGGTATTGCCATTGCTTTAGTGCAGTAATCGCCACTGCATCAAACACTTTCTCTGGTGATGATTTAATTACGCTAACATTGGTTACTGCGCCACTTGGGGTAATATCGAACTGCAGTTGCACAAAACCATTTTGGTTAGCCTTTGCTGCTTCAATGGGATATTTAGGCTCAATGCGCATGGTTGGATACACCACTGATTGTTTATCGACTCCGCCAGCTTGAACTTGTTGATTTAACATTAGGCCGCAAAGCCCTAAAACCATGATTAATCCTATAACTGCAATGCTGCTTTGGCCTTTTTGCTGGGTTTTCATTTGCATAATACGTTCCTTGAGTATGTTTTTATTTCCGTAGTGAGTGTGTAGCAAGCCGTGCTGGGCCTGCTGTGAATAAGCCAACAGCACTTGGCTATAACTGATTTTTTGTTGCTTGCTGAGTGACTGGGTCACATGGGCATCGCAGGCTAGCTCTTGATCATCGCGAAAGCGACGGTATGCAAGCCAGCAAATGGGATTAAACCAAAACAGACATAACACGCCATACGCCAATAAATTGCACTGTAGATCGCCACGCTGGTGGTGATATTGCTCGTGATTGATAATGGCTTGCTGTTCTTGTGCATTAAGTTGGTTGAAGTTAACTGGCAAGATGATTTTTGGGTTCACAATGCCTATAAGCATCGGCGATTGCACTTTGGGGTGAACGTAAGTCGCTAGGCGTGAAAATGGGCTGCTTACTTTTGTCGCGCTGCGTGCAAGGGCCTTGATTGATATAAGCTGCAGCGTAAGCAGAATAAGCATGATAGAAATTCCGCCAAGCCATATGTAGCTGGCAAATAGCCCATAGTTTGTTGTATTTTTAGCTTGAATTATTTTACTTGCCAAAACGCTGTAATGAGCGATTTGCTGAGACTGAACTGCTGCAAATAAGTTTGGCATGGCAGCAACTATTGTTGAGCTAAGTAACAGAATAGGGACTGCGAGCCAAAGATGATAAGTCTGGTGTGAGCCTAAGTATTTTTGTAGTGGCTTGTGGCAAATCAGTAAGCCTACGCAAATTAGGCTTAGCAGTATGGTTTGTTGCACCATCCATAGCATCATGACTTGTTTTCCTTTTGCCATGTATCAATCAACTGTTGCAGTTCAGCAACATCTTCCGCGTTAAGTTTGTTTTGCTTAGCAAAGCCTACAACGAGTGGGGCAATGCGGCCTGAGAATAAACGCTCAATAAAGGATTCAGTTTCTTTTAGCTGGTATTCGCTTTGATCAATTAGTGGCGAGTACAGGTAAGAGCGGCCTTGTTTTTCAAAACCAATGGCTTGCTTTTTGACTAATCGATTTAGCAAGGTTTTTACGGTTTTCTCATGCCATTCATGGCTGCGGGATAACTCATTAATGACTTCGCTGGCGCTTTTTGGGGATGACTGCCATAAAATATTAAGCACTGTTAGTTCTGCATTACTGATCTCTTTCATTTTGGGTCTCTTGCTAATAAATTTTCGATTACACTTGTAATGTATATTTAAGATTACAAATGTAATCAATTTGTGCAAGTTATTTTTGAGTGAAAATTAATCATTATTATTGGTTTGAATATAAGGTGTTGTTAATTAAACTGGTTTTGTATATTCAACTTTTGGGAAGGACATAAATCGATATTTCGGTTTTACTTTGTGTCTAGCCTAGATAGAATGTGCAGTATGAAAAAACGCCTCGACAAGGATTGTAAAGGTATGCGCCCATCTTCATTTCATTTTGTATTTACTTTTATCAGTAGTCTGCTTTTTGCGGTTTCTCCTCTGAGTTTTGCTGATGACTCCAGCAAAGATAGTGCTAAAAAATCCCTCCCTAAAAGCTCAGCCAATAAACAACTACAGCAATTGGTTATTTTTGGGCAAACTTTTAATTTTAATTTGCCTGTGGATTGGAAGCTGGCTTATTCAGAGCAACAGGAAACCATGTATTCAGCAGAGTTTGTACCTATGGGGCAAGAGCTGCAAACTTGGTCGTCTATGGTGTGCGTACAAGGCTTTAAGGGCGTTGCTGAAGATATTGAACCACAAGAATTTTTAGAAACCATGGCTAACGTTTACCTTGAAAGTTGCCAAGGTGAAATGGTGTTTGAAGACTTACCTAGTGAGCCGCTAGGTGGGCATGAAACTGCTAGTGCAATTATAGGTTGCACTCAAATGCCTAATACGCATATTAAGTCGATTAAAGGTGTGGCCTATTCCTCTGCTACTAGCTTAGGTGAAATAGGTCATTACACTGTGGTGAAAGGCAAAGCGGACTTATATTTAATCCATAAGTCGATACGCGGTAACACCTTTAATAAAGTAAACCCACCAGTGAAAGCGCATAATTATCAAGAGTTCCTATCCAGTATTATGCCGTTGAGCTTACATTAGTCATCAGTCAAATAGCGGTTTGAGCTGTTTACTAGCTGATTTTTAAAGTAATTGTTCTAACTTATAACTAATGGTTGTGTTATTCCTGCCTCTATCTCCGTGTTTTATCTGTGCTTAGGTTAGACATTTAACCGTATAGACGTCTATAATGCGCGCACTCTCAATGGTGATGCTTTTTTACTCTTGGGTGATTGCAATACATGCTATTGAATAAATGGCGCTTCAAATGATGTCATCTACAATGAAAAGTTTATTGGTTTAAGCTTTTATTACTTAGTTATTGATAAAAATAGCGCATAAAAAACAGCTCATAAAAAGAGTATTTTAGTCAACTTTATTGGTGCCCAAGTTACTGCTGTAACTGAGGATAATCGGGAAGTCAGTTAAATTCTGACACTGCCCCCGCAACGGTGAATGGTGAGAGACAAGTGCGCCTTAATGGAAAGGCGTTTAAAGCTTGTACTCGGGTATTACACGTAATACAGAACCTAAGTCCGGAGACCGGCCAGCAAAGTGATTTCGATGATTTCGGCGGGCAGATCTCGAGATGCGGCAGATTGACGGTTAGGCATAAAGTTAACTTTTGCCCCGGTTCTCCGTGACGTTTTTGCCCCGTTTTCCTTTTAGGAGTCAAAGGTAAATGGGAACACAACCATCAAAAATCGCACTGCTAGTTAGCAGTCTTTTAAGCTTATCTGCATTTTCGGCAACGGCTGAAGAAGGCACTACCGCTACAGTAAACGTTGACGAAACCATTACGGTTACTGGTTCACGTTTTGACAGAACTGCTGATCAGCAGTTAACCGTTATCAATACCATTGAGCGTGAAGAAATCGCACGTCTTAACCCTAAGTCGGTTGCCGATGTACTAGAAACATTGCCGGGTGTGAGCATTTCACGCAATGGTGGTGCAGGCCAAGCTACGTCAGTTAGTGTTCGTGGTAGTAATTCCAATCATGTTCTAGTGCTTGTTGACGGTGTTAAGGTTGGCTCTGCCACTTTAGGTACTGTTAGCTTTAACACGCTATCGCCTGAAAACATCGAACGAATCGAAGTTCTAAAAGGCCCACGTGCATCAGTTTGGGGGAGCGATGCGATTGGCGGTGTGATCCAAATCTTTACGCGTCAACTAAAAGGCGGTGAATGGTTTGCAGGTGCTGAGTACGGTAGCAACGATTACATTCGTGGTTCATTTGGTACTGGCATGAGCCATGGTAACGGCAGCACAACCCTTGCAGTTAACCATGAACAGTCTGACGGCTATGATGTTTATAATGGTGCACCTGTTGAAAATGACGACGACGGTTATAAGCGCAATGCCTTGTCGTTAAAAGGGTCTCAGCAAATTAATCAAAACTGGCAAGCACTTTGGAACGGCCAGTATGATAAAGGTAATACTCAGTACGATGATATTTATGCATCGGGCTCTGCTGATGAATCAGATTATGAGAACTATCTATGGAACCTCGCGGCTCAATACAGCAATGATAAATTTACCAGCAAACTGGCGTTAAGCCAGTCTCGTGATGCGAATGAAAACTTCCGAGGCGACGATATCAGTGTGCCGGTTTCAGAGTTTGAAACCAAGCGCGATCAAGTTAACTGGAGTAACCAATATTTAGCCGCTAATGACTTAACATTTACAGGTGGTATTGATTGGTCAAATGAGACGGTAAAAGGTGATTATGCTCAAGATGAGCGTGATCTTTTCGGTGCTTATTTACTTGCGCAAAAGCAATGGAGCCAACTGCTTGCTGAAGTTGCTGTACGTTATGATGACGTAGAGAATATCGATAGTGAAGTGTCTTACAATGCGAGTCTTGCTTATCAGTTTAACGACCAATGGCGTTTAGCTGCATCAACGGGTACAGCGTTTAAGGCTCCAACTTTTAACGATTTATACTGGCCTGATTCTGGTAACCCAGATTTAATTTCAGAAACAGCTGAAAGTTATGACCTAACCTTGCATTACACGGCTAACGATATTCGTGCTTATATCAGTGTGTTTGAAAACACCATTGATAACCTTATTGCTTGGGCACCAACAGGTGAAAAAGACGATTTTGGTTGGGATATCTGGAAGCCTGCTAATATCAATGAAGCTAAAATTCAAGGTGTTGAATTATCGGCTAACTTTAGCTTATTTAGCTTAGATCACCAGTTAGCTTACACTTATCTAGATGCAGAGAATAAGCAGACTGGTGAAGAGTTGATTGGCCGCAGTGAAAACGAGTTTAACTACCAGTTGAGCTATGGCTGGGATCAGGTTGATCTATTGGCTAACTACCACTATCAAGGAAAGCGCTATGCCGGCAGTAATGATTTCTTTGACGCCACTCACCAGCTAGATTTGAGCATAGGTTATCAGCTAGATGATGCTTGGAGTCTACGTTTGAAAGCCAATAATCTATTTGATGAAGAGATTATTTCGGCACAAAACTACTTCAGCCCTGGTCGAGAGTTTTACTTTAGCGTGAGCTACCAAGCCTTTTAAAACATTTTTTTAGTAGGCATTAAAAGCCAGACCTTGTGTCTGGCTTTTTTTATGTTATTTTTTGGGCAAACTTATCAATAAAGCGTCTTCTTATGTGTCATTTATTGCTCAGGTTAGTAGTGATCTTATCTTTACTATTACTACAAGCTTGTTCGGGTGCCAGCATTGGTGAGTTACCACCTAATGCGAGGTTACTGGCTTTTGGTGATAGTCTGACTTTTGGTGTTGGCGCGGCTAAAGGGCAAGACTATCCAAGTCAGTTAGCGGCTATTAGTGGCTTTGAAGTGATTAACGCTGGCATTTCTGGTGAAACAACGACTGGTGGACTTAAACGCTTAAATGGGCTGCTCGATACACATTTACCTCAGGTGCTTATTTTGCTTGAGGGGGGGCAATGACTTTTTAAGAAACCATAGCGAAGCAAAGACTAAGGCTAATCTCGCGAGCATGATTGAAATGGCCCAAGCCAAGCAGATCCCAGTCTTACTGGTTGCCGTACCGCAAAAGAGCCTATTTGTTTCGCCGTCACCGATTTATGCTGAGCTTGCTGAGCAATACCAGTTAGTTTTAGTGGAAGATACATTAAGTGACCTATTGAAAAGCCCTAGCATGAAATCAGACGCGATACACTTGAATGAACAGGGTTATTTAGCGCTTGCTAATGCGGTTTATGAAAGGCTTTTAGATTAAAAGTCATTAAATAACAGCTTGTTATGTTATCATCTCTCTCTTGTAGGGAAGTCGAGGCTGTAATAGAAAATCCTGATAGTGTCCGTTTAATCACAGAATGACTTAACTTAGAAAAATTAATCACCAGAAAACCGTAGAAACTTGCTAAGGTAATCGCTTATATGGCTTGACCTTCAATGTCATATTGTGGGTTAATTTAGCTGAAATTTAATGGATAGAATTATTAAAAAAATAAGGTTTAATGTTTCGCATGACAGATCTTGAGCAGCAAGTATTTACTCAAGTACGCGCCATTATCAGCAATGAAGAGCAGGTAATAGGGCGTCGAGGGATCCTGATCCCATTGAAAAAGGCCATTATTGCAGACGGTGATATCCGTAACGTTATCGATATCGTTTCGTCTGATCCAGCCTTATCAGCCCATCTGCTTTGGCGCAGTAACAGTGCTGATCACGCTACGCCGCAAACCAGTAAAAATCGCTCATTGAAAGATGCGTTAGTGCGTTTAGGGCAAGTTAATATTTATCGTTATGCGTTTACTTTCTATTTGAAAGAACGTTTAGACGAATTAAGTGAACCTTATAAGAAGTTGGTTCAAGGCTACTGGTCGCTAACTGAAGCAATTGCGATTGACGCAGTAGACCAACTGTACCAATTAGATGACTTACAAATTAGCCCAGATGAAGTGCAGACATTAGCGCTGTTTAGCGTGTTTGGCGACATTATTGCGCTAACGGCATTTGCTTACTTAAACTCAGAGGCAAAGCAGGCTTACCCTATTAGTGTATTGAAGTCTGTGATTGAAGGGCAGCAGCAAACTTTGACCTTAGAAGCATTTGGCTCATTAGGGCTTGATGACGACTTACGTGATGAGTTTTTGATTGCGCATAACCTACGTCAGACACATAACGTGAGTTCGCCAGGATTGGTGTTAAGACGCGTTTTGGCTAAAAGAGGTTTATTACTTAAGCCGATATGAGCGTTTACTTAAAAGCCTGCATTTGCAGGCTTTTTTGTTTTTAGCGTTAGCTTAAGACGATACTAGTTTATTTTTTGCTTGGCTAAGCCTTCTTGTGCGACTAACTCAAGCCAATGTTGAGCTAAGCGAGCATTGGCTCCATTACGGCGATAGGCGCCAAATAACGGACGTTTTAATCCTTCTGCGCCGAGTTTAAGGCTGGTTAAACTTAGGCCATGAGCTTCGCTAATAGACCAGCTTGGTAGCGCCGCAATACCATCTTTACAAGCTATACGCTGTAACAGCATCATGGTTAAATCGCAGGTCACTTGTGGGCCCGCTTTTATGCCTGCCGGCTCTAAAAAGTGGCGGAAGATATCTAAACGCTCAAGTGCAACCGGATAGCTTAAAATCGGTAACCCTTCTAATTGTTTAGGTGTAACAAACTCTTGATGAGCGAGAGGGTGATCACTTGCAACGACGAGTCTGACTTCGAAATCAAACAAGTGTTGATAAGCAATGGCTTGGCCGGGAACAGGATCTGACGTTAACACCACATCTAGCTCGCCTTGTTCAAGCGCATTAAGCGAATCGAACAGATGACGACTTGATAGGTCCAGATCAGCCAAAGGGTATTGCTGTCTAAATTGTTCCATCACCGGCATTAACCAACGGAAACAGCTATGGCACTCAATACCAACACCTAAATGGTTATCGCCATCTTCTAAGCCTTTTTTCAAATCAAATTCAGTTTCTATCACTTTCGGCAAGATATCTTCTGCAAGATTAAGTAAGCGTGCGCCTTCTTGAGTAAAAGAAAGTGGCTTACTTTTACGCACAAAGATTGCTGAGTTAATCCGTGTCTCCAGTTCTTTAATTTGATGCGACAGTGCCGACTGAGTGACGAAGCGTTTCTTTGCAGCCCCGGCGAGGCTGCCGCTTTCTTTAAGGGCAACTAACGTACGTAAATGTCTAAGCTCTATCATATTATCCTCACATGAAATCCGCTCATGTAGCGCTTGAATTCGTTTCGATTGCGAATACCTAGGCTATCACAATAAACTTCTAGACGTCCAGACGCCCGGCAATCTGTTTTGTTATATGTCATTCAGATGGGCGCTAACTCTGAATTTTGTTCATCTTAACACTGAAAGGTATACAATATGCAATTAAATAGTTTGGGATTTCCACGGATCGGTCGTTTACGCGAATTAAAGTTTGCTTTAGAAAAATACTGGCGTGGTGAGATTGAACAGTCGCAACTTCTTGAAGTTTCAAAGGGGTTGCGCCAAACCCATTGGCAATGGCAAGCGGATGCAGGGGTAAACTTATTACCTGTGGGTGATTTTGCCTTTTATGATCAGGTATTAACTCTTAGCGCTACATTGGGGGCTATTCCTGAGCGACACCGCAGCGATTCAGGTATAGATTTAGACACCTTGTTTCGTGTCGGACGTGGCAGAGCACCTACAGGTAATGATGCCCCTGCCGCTGAAATGACTAAATTTTTTAATACTAACTATCACTACATAGTGCCAGAGTTAAGCGCTCATCAAGTTTTTGATATTGCTTATGAGCAGTTATTTGATGAAGTAAGTGAAGCGCAGAATTTGGGCCATCAAGCTAAGCCGGTGATCCTTGGTCCTGTTTCATTCTTGTATTTGTCAAAAGCCGTCGGCACAGAGTTTGATAAGTTGAGTTTGTTACCACAGCTTATCGAAGCTTATCAAAAAGTATTGCAACGTTTTGCTGACCAAGGCGTTGAGTGGGTGCAGCTTGATGAACCTATCTTAGCATTAGAGCTGGAAAGCGACTGGCAAGCAGCGATTACTCAGGCTTATCAAATATTGGCAAGCAGTTCACCTAAACTGTTATTAGCAAGCTACTACGGCAGCATTGCTCATCATCACCAATTAGTGTCGGCTTTGCCTGTGGCGGGTCTGCATTTAGACTTAGTCACAGCACCAGAGCAATTAGCTGACTTTGTCGCAACCTTAGATCCTGAGCAGATTTTATCGGTTGGGGTGATTAATGGTCGTAACGTATGGGCCACGGAGCTTGACCAAATTGCGAGCCAGTTAACGAGTGTGGCTCGCGATCTTAAGCAGCGTTTATGGTTATCACCTTCATGTTCGTTGCTGCATAGTCCTGTTGATTTAGAAGTCGAAACAGAGCTTGCTCCAGCGCTTAAATTACAACTGTCTTTTGCCAAGCAAAAACTTACCGAGTTAAATAAACTTAAAGTGCTGCTAACTGAGGCTAATTCTGCTGAAGCTCACTCCATTGTCAGCGAGTGCGAAGCAAGGCGTGATGCCCGTGCCAAAGCGGCTAATCAAGCTGTCATCGACCGAGTTGATGCGTTAACAGAGCAAGATTACCAACGTGATGATGCTTTTTCGGTAAGGCAAGCGGTGCAGCGAGCTAAGTATCGTTTGCCGTTATTGCCAACCACAACCATAGGCAGTTTTCCGCAAACTCCTGCCATTCGTGGTTTGCGCAGCCGTTGGCGTAAGGGAGAGTTGAGCCTTGAGCAATATAACGAGCAGTTACGTCAAGTCACCCAAGACACAGTAGAGCGGCAATTAAAGCTAGATATCGACGTGTTAGTACATGGCGAAGCTGAGCGCAACGACATGGTGGAATACTTTGGTGAGCAGCTTGAAGGGGTTGGTTTTACTCAATTTGGTTGGGTGCAAAGCTATGGCTCGCGCTGCGTTAAACCGCCGCTTATTTATGGGGATGTGTCGCGACCAACAGCAATGACGATTGATTGGGCTGAGTTTGCCCAAAGCCTTACTGAAAAACCGGTGAAAGGCATGTTAACTGGCCCTGTCACTATCCTACATTGGTCATTTGCCCGTGAAGATATTAGCCGTGAGCTGATAGCGACTCAAATTGGTCTGGCTATTCGTGACGAAGTGGTTGATTTGCAAAACGCAGGTATTGGTATCATCCAAATTGATGAGCCTGCATTTCGCGAAGGACTGCCACTGAAGAAAAGCGACTGGCAGCATTACTTAGATTGGGCGGTTAATGCCTTTAAACTCAGTGCTGCTGGCGTAACTAATGCTACGCAGATCCATACTCATATGTGTTATAGCGAGTTCAATGAAACCATCGCGGCGATCGCGGCCATGGATGCTGATGTGATCACTATTGAGACATCTCGTTCTAGAATGGAACTGCTCAATGCATTTGAAGATTTTAATTATCCCAATGAAATTGGTCCGGGTGTTTACGATATTCATTCGCCGAATACACCTACAGTCGATGAAATCGTGAGCCTAATGCAAAAGGCGGCGAGCAAAGTTCCTGTTGAGCAGCTGTGGATTAACCCTGACTGTGGCTTAAAAACCCGTACTTGGGATGAAGTTGAGCCAGCGTTAGTTAACTTAGTGGAAGCAACGAAGATTTTGCGTCGCCAACTAAGCTAAGTTATTTGTGGCTAACTTTTTAGTTTAACGAGTAGCAATAACGTAAGCAGTTCGTCGATTGATCTCGGCGAGCTGCTTTGGTGGTTTTTTCAGCGGTTGTAATAAAATCGGCGCTAGCGGTGAACTATTTTTGCAAATGTCCGGTCTTATTGATTGAACTGCATATCTAGTTTGCTTTACTGCTTCACCACGTTAGGCTTTTCAGCTTTAGGTGTTAGTGAATTGAGAGTAAATTAACAATAGTGCTTGTTACCTTTTTTGACCTTGAACCGGAGTTCTCTATCTCTCATTCGCGCTTTAGTAAAACTAACAAGTATTGGACTGTTATGGTGTTTTCCATATTAGTCTTATTTTGCTTGGCGCAAAATAGTGGCGTGTTTCGCATCTTCGAGCAGCTAAATACCAGCTCATCTACTTACGCAAGTATACTTGCCGTTGAAGTTAATAATGCGGTAAGCAATAACGCAATCAATATGAGCGAAGCGGGTGTTAGCCAAGCTAAAGACTCTGAATTTAAGCAGTGTGAACTATCTGAAAAGTCATTAAGAGTGTGTCTCGACGAACCCCCGATTTTGCCTTTATTAGTGCTGCTATTTATCTTCCCCTTTATTCCGCTTGCCTCACGTGTGCTGCAAGGGGCGCTCAATGTCCCAATACTGCCTCGGCCTAGGCGGATCCACCTTTCTCTGTGTCGCTTTCAAGAATAAAACACCTGTGCTAGCGCTTATACTGAAAAGTCTTATTCGCTAGCCCATCTAACTGAATTTGCTTGTTTTATACTAATTGGTATTAGGCCCCCAGTAACGCTATATTGCTGTTATCAAAGGTGGATCTAACTGCTAACGTAAGCCGTTTATTAATCGTTATAACAGCAGTTTAAAAGCGCTGGTTTAGTGACGATCCGTTTCTACGGAGAAAGAAAATTGACAATATTAAGACAGATTATTCTAGTGTGTTTGATTGCATTAGCTAATCCGGTTTTTGCCCAGTCAACAGGCTGGCTAGAGAACCCTAATCATCCGCCTGTAAAAGTGAGGTTTATGCTCACTGGGGAGGTCGATAAGGCCAGTAACACCGTACCAGGTGTGCTAGAAGTTGAGCTGGATGGCGAGTGGAAAACCTACTGGCGTAGCCCTGGTGAGGGCGGAATAGCACCAAGTATCGACTGGAGTGGTTCCAGTAACTTAAACCAAGTTGATTGGGACTGGCCTGCTCCTGAGCAATTCTCGTTACTGGGTCTGCAAACCTTTGGTTATCATCATGAGGCTGCGTTTCCGATGCAGTTGCAACTCAACGACACCAATGAACCTACCCATTTACAGGGAAAATTTACCCTGTCGTCATGCACTAACGTGTGCGTATTAACTGATTATGAGCTCAATCTTGATATTGACCCAGCAGCGTTAAATGCCGATGTTGATGCCATGTTTGCTTATAACAAAGCCGTGTCTAAAGTCCCGGTTAAATTGCAACGTGAAGATATCGCTCTTGGCTGGGATGCTAAGGCGCAGCAACTGCAAGTAGAGATGGACGATAACGGTTGGACTTTGCCAAAATTTATTATTGATGGTGAACCCGACACCACCTTTAAGTTTGTCCGTTTCGAGCGTTATGACACTGATAGTGGCCAGCAAAAGCTAAGAGCTATTTTTGATGCAAGTAGTTGGTTAGGTGAACCAGAGCTTATTGGTAAGTCATTGAACCTTACTGTGATGGATAAAGAGCGCGCATTAGAGTTTGCTGCAACCGTCAGTGGCACCACCATTCAAGCAAGCGGCCATTCGTTATTAAGCATGTTAGTTATCGCGCTATTGGGAGGCTTGATTTTAAATGTCATGCCTTGCGTATTGCCGGTACTAGGTATGAAGTTAAGCTCAGTGATTGCCGCACCAGACCTGCAAGTGAAGCAAATACGCCAGCAGTTTATAGCTTCAGCATTAGGGATTTTAG
Source organism: Shewanella sp. 10N.261.52.F9 (assembly GCF_041471165.1). NCBI lineage: Bacteria > Pseudomonadati > Pseudomonadota > Gammaproteobacteria > Alteromonadales > Shewanellaceae > Shewanella > Shewanella sp. 10N.261.52.F9. The sequence continues at coordinate 53,784 of NZ_JBFRNX010000001.1, read as the reverse complement.
TGTCTTTTTGGTTACTGGCTGGATTTATTTTAATCCTTAAATTTACCGGGCAGGCGATAGGTTGGGGCGTACAGTTCCAAAACCCATGGTTTATTGGTTTTATGGCGCTGGTGACGGCTGTATTTGCCATCAATATGTTGGGGGCATTTGAGATTAATCTACCATCGAGTTTGCAAACTAAGTTGGCAACCACAGGCGGTAATGATCAGCGTGGCCATTTTTTGCAAGGCATGTTTGCCACTTTACTGGCAACGCCGTGTAGCGCACCGTTTCTGGGCACAGCTGTAGCCTTTGCCCTTGGCGCAGATGTACTCAGTCTATTTGTTATCTTTACCGCTCTCGCGATAGGTATGGCATTACCTTGGCTAATTGTTGCTGCGTTTCCTCAAGTTGCGCGTTACTTCCCTAAACCGGGTCGTTGGATGAGTGTGGTTAAAGTGGTTTTCTCAGGCCTATTGCTGCTTACGAGTCTGTGGCTAATCAGCTTGTTGGCAAGCTTTATTGCGACGATTTATTTATGGGGGGCTGCTTTGCTATTAGTGCTGCTGTTTTTAGCACTGATCACTAAAGTACACGGCAAAGCAGCTTTGATAGCGAGTTTCAGCTTAGGTTTGCTGGCACTTGCGGTTGGTGCTTTCGCAACATCAGACAGATGGGCGCAACCATTACCGACCGATCTATCTTGGGCGCCACTAGATGAAGCGCAAATTCAGGTTCAAGTTGCCGCGGGTAATACCGTATTTGTTGATGTGACTGCCGATTGGTGCATTACCTGTAAAGCTAATAAGGTTGGGGTGATCTTGCAAGATCCTGTCTATAGCGCCCTAAAAGCTGAAAATATCCACTTGATGAAAGGTGATTGGACTAAGCCGTCTGCGCCAATTACAGCCTATTTACAAAGCCATAATCGCTTTGGTGTGCCGTTTAACGTGGTTTACGGCCCGAATGCACCAGAGGGCATTGAGCTGCCTGTTATTTTGTCGGCAAGCGAAGTGATAGAGGCTATTAATCGCGCCTCAGCAAGCCGTTAAATAACCTAAAAGTCATTAGCAAAGTAATAAATAGTATTGGTCTTAGCCTTAGCGATCACACTATTAAATGAACCCCATTTAGATGAGTCGCGTAAAGCGGCTCTAAGAGATAACGATGTTAAATAAAACTCATGTTGAAACTGAAAATAAAGCACAAGCCTTGGCAATGAACAGCCAAAATCCTGCCATTTTTGCTCGAAAATTCACACTTGGTTTATCACTTTTAGCATTAACCACATTGGCTTTTTTTAGTGGTTCAATGCTAATGAGTGCTACTGCACAAGCAGAAGATGGCCTTAATCCTACCGAACAGCAAGAGGTAAAGGCCATAGTAAAAGAGATGCTATTAAGTGATCCTAATCTACTTAAAGAAGCCGTTATTGCTATGCAGATGCGTGAGATGGCGCAGCAGCAAGCTAGCGTGAAAGATGTGATTATGGCCGAGCAACAGGCACTGTTTCATACGGCTTCCGATCCTTGGAAAGGGGCTGAGAATCCTGAGCTGACTATGGTGTACTTTACTGACTTTAACTGTCCATATTGTAAAAAGCTTGAGCCTGAACTGGATAAGTTAATGGCTGAATTCCCCAAGCTGAAAATTATCATAAAGATGGTTCCACTTCAGGGACAAAGCGCTGTTGATGCAGTGGATTTAGCGCAAACGGTTTGGTTAAATGAGCCTGCTAAATACGCTAAGGTCAAACAGACGTTAATGGCTGTTCCGCGCCGTTTAGATAGCTCAACAATTACTAAAGTGGCCAACATGACTGACACCACTAAGTGGTTAGATAACACTGACTCGCGTGTTGCTGATGCTGTGTCTGCTAATTTGCAGCTAATGCGTAAACTGGGGATTGGCGGCACGCCAAGTATGATTATTGGTGATGAAGTGGTTGCTGGCTTAGTGCCATTTGCGCAGTTGAAACAGCATGTAGAGCAAGCTTTGGAGGCCAGCAATGACCAAGGATAACCGCCATTGTACTGACGAGAACCCTAATGCTCCGCCAAGTCCTTTAGGGCGCAAAGTCATTGGTTGGCTTAAGCAATTGCTATTTATGTTGCTGGTGTTTACTGTGTTCTCGGCTGTGCTAGATGTATGGCGTAGCCGAGATATGCCTAAAACTGACTTAGCCAATATTCAAGCTACTACGGTGCAAGGTGACAAGGTCAATTTACTCGCGATGAGCCATGAGCAACCGGTATTATTGTATTTTTGGGGGACTTGGTGTCCGGTATGTAGTTTTGTGAGTCCATCTGTCGACATCGCTGCCAGCCAATATAAAGTGGTAACTGTGGCAATGACATCAGGCAGTGACACTAAGATGCAGCAATATTTGCGGCACAAAGACTATGACTTTGCCGTGGTTAATGATCCACGAGGTGAAATATCGCAGCAATGGTCAATGCAAGTGACACCAACGCTAATGGTGATCAAAGATGGAGAACTGACGTTTTATACCAGCGGCTTTACTAGTTTGCCTGGGATCTGGTGGCGTATGTTATTGGCATAATAAAGGTCCTAATCTTTTTTAGCGCAACAGCTAATCTCAACCATGAGCCGCATAATTTATGCGGCTTTTTACTGTCATAGCTTAAGAGCTGTGACTAAGTAATCGATAAAGGCGCGGATCACTGGGCGCATATGCTTACCACCACGATAGAGCGCATAGATATCACCGCTAGATCCCTCCGACAGTGAGGGTGTCCACTCGGGTAGACAGCGCACTAAGCTGCCATCTTGAATTAAGTCATCCATCATCCAACTGGACAATTGCACTATGCCACCATGATGAATCGCCGCCTCAAGAATGGGGGTGCCCCCTCGTGAGGTTAAGTTTCCCTGCACTGGAACCTTCTTATATTGTTTGCCCTTTTTGAAATGCCAATAGGTGCGCTGTCTGTCACGGTCGAGCAACAAACAGTTATGATGTTGCAATTCTTCGGGCTTCTTGGGAGCACCAAATTGAGCTAAGTATTTAGCACTCGCACAGAGCGAAGTTTGGTTGGCCATAAGCATTCTGGCGTTAAGACTCGAATCTTGTGCATTGCCAATACGAATGGCTATATCCACGTTCTCTGAGTGCAAATCGACTAGCTGATTATCTAAGTCAATTTCAATTTTCACCTTAGGATATAGGGCTAAGAAACCGGGTAGAATAGGGCAAATTTTTACTCGACCAAATCCTTCAAATACCGAAATCCTCAATATTCCTTCAGGCTGTACCTCTTGCTTAGATAGAGAGGCTTTAAGGTTTTCTTCATCAATAACAAGTTTGCGTGCGCCAGTTAGAAATTGCTCTCCAGCTTCGGTGAGTAATAGCTGTCGGGTGCTGCGCTTGAGTAAGACGGCATTAAAGTCTTGCTCAAGGCTATCGATATTACGGGCAACACTTGAGGGTGCCATATTGAGCACCTCGGCCGCTTTGGAGAAGCTTCCGAGTTCAACCACTTTGATGAAGATCCGCATCGTACTTAACATGAGTTATCTCTACCTTACCTTTGCGTTTTACGCAAAAGTAAAGCAGTTTGTATCTGTATTCCAGCTTTATTGTATCTATGGATAATATCTCTTACTCCATTAATCGATTCAATCAATAAGGTATAACAGATGACTCAAGTAACTAATCAACACCTTTCAATTTCCGCAGCGCTAGAAAGTAGTGAGATCAGCAGCAGTGTGATGGCGTGTATGCTCAAGACGGAAAACTATGTCAACAGTTGTGGCATTGAGCATGCTTTACTCGAGCTTATTCGCTATAGAGTGTCGTTAATCAATGGCTGCGCTTACTGCATCGATATGCACTTTAAAGAGGCTCTCGCCGCAGGTGAGACTGCCCAGAGAATGGCGTCACTGTCTATCTGGCGAGAAGCGCCTTATTACACAGACAAAGAGCGTGTGGTATTAAATTGGGCGGAGGCGATCACAGATCTTCCCCATGCAGGAGTGACCCATGATGAGGCGCGTCTGCTACAGGCGACAACGGCACTAAGTGGCTACTTTTCTAGTAAAGAGATAAGTGAGCTTACACTTGCTGTGATCCAAATTAATGCCTGGAACCGCTTGGCTAAAACGTTCGACTTTGGTGTAGGTAGTTTTGAAGTGAGCAGCTAAAAGAAAACCTATTATGTGGTTACCAAGGCGTTTGCCAATCAGCTTAAGTTGGTCAAGATATGGTATGTGTATAAATCTAATCTGGATGAAAACGACAAAGGTTAAGAGTCAACCTTGGCTGTAAACGTTATTGGCAAAAATATGTGGCTTACACTGACTAACACAGATGTTGTTCTATACTGACTTACATCAACATTTAATCATAGTTGGAGTTACAATGAGCCATACCTACAAGATTATTGAGCTAACCGGATCTTCACCAATTAGCTCTGATGAAGCGATTAGAAATGCGATTGCAGCAGCGAATGAATCATTGAAACATCTGAGGTGGTTTGAAGTGATTGAAACCCGCGGTCACTTAGAAGAGGGCATGGTGGCGCATTGGCAGGTAACCATTAAAGTTGGCTTTACTCTAGACCCCAAAGCATAAATCGCAGCTTGAATGTAAAGTGGGCGCTAACTTAATTAGCGCTCGTTTTTTATGCGTCTCTCGGCAATCCTTTTTCAACGCTGCGGATCACTCTTTGAGTTTTGCGACTCACAAGCAGCGCTGTTGGTTCACTCTGATTATCATCTTGTTTAGCCGCTTGCTCTGCGAGTGCCCAATCAATATGTTCACTTACCATTTCATCGACTTCATCGGTTAATTTACGTGCTTCAAGCGCTGCGACTATGCTGCTACTAGCTGGTGCATTACCTAGCGCGACGGCAATGTTTCTCAACCAGCGAGCATGGCCAATACGGCGAATAGGGCTACCTTCGGTAAGCTTGAGAAATTCAGCTTCGCTCCATGCAAATAGTTCAAGTAACAGCGGCTGCTTAAGTGATGCTCTGGTATGAAAATCACTTTCCTCAGTAACTGGTGCTTTGCTGTTAACTGGACACACTAACTGGCAGTCATCACAGCCATAAATTCGGTTGCCTATTGCTTGCCTAAACTCAAGCGGAATTGCGCCTTGTAGCTCAATGGTTAGGTAAGAAATACAGCGACTACCATCGACGATATACGGCTCAACAATAGCATTAGTTGGGCAGGATTTAATGCAGGCAACACAGGTTTTACAGCCTTCGGCGACAGGGATATCAACGGGGAGCGGTAAATCGATAAGGAGCTCACCAAGAAAGAACCAACTGCCCACTTCTTCGCTTAGTAATAAGCTATGTTTACCTGTCCAGCCGAGGCCAGCTTTATCGGCAAGCGGGCGCTCTAAAATAGGCGCTGAATCGACAAATGGACGCGAATTCGGTTTATTAATCCCAAGAGCTTTAAGCTCAGCTTCAATTCTGTCTCCAAGCTTTTTAAGGCGATTACGGATCATCTTGTGATAATCGCGGCCGCCAGCATATCGAGAAATATAGCCTAGGTTAGGATCTTTAAGATTAAAGGCAAAACCCGCTTCTGGTGGAAGGTAATTCATTCGTGCAGAAATAACGCGTTTAGTACCTGGATGTAGCTCATGTGGGCGGGCACGCATCATGCCGTGGTTGGCCATATAGCCCATTTCGCCGTGATAACCTTTGTCTAACCAAGCTTGCAATTTTGGCTCTTCTTCACTGAGGTCGGTATCGCAAATACCGATTTGTGCAAAGCCTAATTCCTTACCCCAGTTTTTAATATTAAGGGCTAGCTCGCTAAGTTGAGCTGACGTTAGGCTGTTAAGCGGAGCAAGTTGTGTTGGTTGTGCGATTGAGTCAGACATAGATCTATTTACGGCTTGGAGTAACCACTAATGATAGCAGTTATTCGGCGTTAATAGGTATACGCGCGTTTAACTCATTTAGACAGGCTAATGCTCTGCTTTAAAGCCTATAACATGCCACTATGTTGTAAAGGTTAGCTAGCCCATTCGGGCTTGGTTTCGACCTTCATGTTTTGCACGGTACAGAGCGTCATCAGCCCTTTTTAAAAGGGTATGTAACTCTTCGGGGTCGTTGCTTAAGCTAGCAACACCGGCACTAATGGTGATGGAAAAGCCTTGAGGGAACTTTGATAAGTTCGCCATGCGGACTTGGTGTACTAAATTTTGGGCAATTTCAAAAGCAGCGTCTTTATCAGTGTTTGGCAATAAAATTAAAAACTCTTCACCACCCACTCGTGCAGCTTGATATTGGCTACCCAGCACTGCTCTGCAGGTATTGGCCAGTAGCTTTAAACATTCGTCACCCACTTCGTGGCCAAAGTTATCGTTAATCTGTTTGAAGTAGTCTGCATCAAAGGTAATGGCAGATAGCGGGCTTTGATGTTTTAACGCTTGCTCTAAGTAGATTTCAGCCTTGGCGTAAATATAGCGGCGATTAGGTAACTGAGTTAAATCATCAGTCAGTGCTAGTGTCGATAATTGCTTATTTTTTTGGCTCTGTTTATAGGCGAAAACAGAAATAATAATGGTGATTAAGCCGCCCAGTAAAATGATAATCCATTGCTGTAACTTGTTTTGCTCAAGCATGGCAAGCTCTATTTCTTTTAGCTGTTGGTTTTCCATTAAATGACGGTTTTCTTGCTCGATTTGATCTGCATTAAAGCGAGTGCGCATTTCAGTGGTGTACGTCGATAATAGCTTTGTATCTAGCTCATTATGTTGTTTAACGTATTCGTTAAGGGATTCATAAGCATTCTGCCAGTCAGCTTGCTTAACAAACACACTGCTTTCTAGTTTTAGTTGTTGGGCCAAGCCACTCATGTTTTTGACGCGAATAAAAGCAGTTTGTGCCAAATGCAGGTTTTCATGGGCTTGCTCAAGCTGGCCTTGGGCGAGGTAAATTTGGCCGTAGAAAAGGTGCATAAAACCATAAAAGCCCTCATCATTTGATGCAATAAACGGCTTGGCTAGATCAAGGTAACGCTTAGCTTGATCAAGTTCGCCGAGTTGGATTAATGTGCCAGCAATATTGACCCCTACGGTTGCTTGCCCCATATCGTCGCCCTTTGCGCGCCAATACTGATAGCTTTTTTCAAAGCGTGACTTGGCTACTTCAAAGTTGCCTAGCTCTTCTTCTGCAATCGCAATTGATACTGATATGGTGTTGGCGGCATCAAGATGATTACTTTTACGCTTATCTTTTTCTAACCTTTTAAAGTAGCGAATCGCACTTTTTTGATCGCCAAAACGGCGATAGGCGTTAGCGATTTCGTAAAGGTTAAGCTGTGCCCAAGCGGGGAGATTAAGGTTTTCATACAGCGACTGTGCGGTCATTAAGTCTTCAAGGGCATAAGTAAAATTACCTTGATAAGAATGCAAATAACCGCGCATAGAGCGCGCGTCGGCAACTAGGCGTAAGTCCTCTAGCGCATAGGCATCACTAACCGCCTTATCGTAGCCTTTTAAAGCTAAATCGACATTTCCGTTTTGCTCGGTATACCAACTTTGGCACAAGGCTAAGTCGAGTTTGTGGCTTGGATATTGGGAAAGAAGCGGGTGAGTTAATGCGTGCTCAACAAAATCGAGCGCTTTAGTGGCTTCACCCTCTTTAAATATATCGAATGACCAGCAGCGCGCGCGGTTTTTTCGTAGTTGACGGTTTGTATCACTATCAGCGACTAGGCTATCTAGTTCATCGAGATAGAGCAGGTATTGCGCGTGGTCATTAATAGCAATACCACTGTCAATCGAGGCAAAAATATCATCGGCTCTTTGGTTGTCGACTGAATTTGCCACACTAAAACTACTCACTAACAGTAAGTTTGCAATGAGTACGATTTTAATAAGCAAAAAAGGCTTTGGCATTCAGAGTTGGCTTAGTATTGAAGTCGTTGATATTTATGGTTAAGCATACACTATAAAATAAAAAGTAAGATTATTTTTTATTGCAATAATAATGGCTAGCAAACGGTCAGCGGATAACTCTTTTGCATTTGCTTTAAGGTGCCTGTATAACAACGCCTTTTAAAGATGGGATACCAAGGTTATGTCGATGAGAAAGTGGCTAGCAGCAATACTATTACTCACTTCTGGTTCTGTGTCTGCGACATCTAATTTAGAGAAGTCTGGCGACGTATTGCACCTGCTAATTCCGGCTGCAGCGTTGGGTGGTACTCTTATTTATGAAGATGGTTATGAAGGTGCGTGGCAGCTTGCTAAAACTGGTGTCGTGTCACGCCTAGTTGTCGAAGGTCTTAAATACACAGTCGATAAAGACAGGCCCGATGGTTCAGGCGATGATTCATTTCCGTCTGGCCACACGGCCGATAGCTTTGCCGCCGCGACATTTGTGCAACAACGTTATGGTTGGCAGTGGGCAATTCCGGCTTATATCGGCGCTGCTTATGTGGGTTATACCCGCGTTGAAAGCGACAAACACCATGTTGAAGATGTATTAGCCGGTGCCGCGATTGGTATTTTATCAGGGCTATACTTTACCGACCCTTATAAAGGCATTACGGTTACGCCAATCGTCGGTAACGGCAATTACGGCTTGTATGTAAGTGGTAAGTTTTAAATCGCCAATAATTTTGAATTAAACAGTGCTTATACTGCACTAAGTTCTAGAGAGAAAGTCATGACAGAAGTAAGCCAAACATATAGAGAACGTGCTGAGCAGGTTTCATTAAACGTGTGTAACACCGTAATGCCAATGAACGACATTCCTGAAGGTTTGTTCGAAGCCTACGCAAACCTTTGCAATGAACTTATTGAAGATAAAGATTCAAAGTTCAGCGCGGGTTGGGATGCACTACCAGCAAGTGCAAAGAGTCTTTTACCAAGAGAAGACTTCCACGGCTTCTACATTGCTAACGCATGGTTCCAGTTAAGCCGCGTTGCGCAAGACATCGCTGAGATGGCTGAAACAGATGATGAAATTGCCGAGAAAGAGTACAACGGTATTTTCACTCGTCTAGCAGATGCATCGCTTAAAGAAAGTGTACGTAAGTTGAAGAAAGCGAGAACTGACCGTTCGATGCTTAACAGCATTAAGGCTGTGATTGCTGGCAAATAGTGTGGGTTAACTTTTTGCTAAAAAGCTTGATTTAAAAGGTTAAGTCAAAAAGGCTATGGGAGTTTTCCCGTAGCCTTTTTCTTTTGCGTTTAGATCACGCAATTTTCTATCTTTTCTTAGAAGGGTGATATTTTTTAGGCTGCGAGTAGCATCCAGCAGCGGTGGTTCCAATGGCCTGCGGCCAGCGTATGTGCAGATGCTGCCGTGACACGCAGCAAGTCCATCTGACCTCCATGGATGGAGGAAATGCCAAATTCAGTATGGAACTGAATTGGCCATGGAAGCTCGGCCATGACAAACAACTTCCATGTTTAAAAGCCAGTTCGGCATCCTGCCTCTCGTTCGAGAGCTTGATAACTTCGTTATCTCTCACCAGAACATGGATGGTCACGGCCGCATCTACACTAGGTTAAAAAAGCACAATCTTTGGCATATAGAGTTATGGCTAAAGTCCTAGCTCGTTACTGGACAGAAATTGGTTAGAGGCAAAGCTCTTAAAGTGATGAGTCTCATTAGGGAATGTATGGCAACTAGGTATGCGGTAACGCCGCGTTAAGTAGTGAGCAACGCTACCACCGAACCTAAACCATTGCACCATAAACACAAAACTCGACTTGGACTAAAAATGCCAAGCGTTGGGAATCTGTCTTAAACGCTTTGTTAAGCATACTTTTTGTCAGAGATTGCTTCCATTAACGTATCCAATCGCTTTCTTAAAAGCTCTGAAATGCGCACAAATAGTTCAAAGCTGTCTTTCATATAGTCAGGAAAGTCATCAGATTGAATAAACTTATTAATATTTTCAACTCTCTCCATAGGGGAAGGGTGCGAATCATCATGTTCAGCGTTTGGCTTCAACTTTAGTCTTGCTGATTCACAAAGATCTAAACTCAGAAAGAAAACCAACGGAGAAATTAAATTTGTCGCATTAATATTTTCATGTTTGAGCCCAAACATAGTTGTTACCGCTAAAGCGAAACTATCACACATAAGCTCCATTTCTTTCTCTGTGGTATCCGGTGGTACTCCATTATTACTAGGGTACTGCTCTTCCAAATAAAGATGGTAATACTCATGTGCAATGATGAATACTTCCATTGCCTGTACCATTGAAGCACGCTCTATGTGCGCCCCTTTTGGTTCATCTAATTTACCAAACCCACGAAGTGACCCTCGTTGGCTATAGTACGCAGCAAGACGAAATACCTTCAAGCCAATATCGTGATCAGCAATAACATTGTTAATCGAGTTGTCGCTAAAGTCCACCTTCCCCGTACTAGCACACCCCAGAACGATTGATACAAATATTTTTGACCAATAGTTACAAAATGACATTGTACCTTCACCCGCAAAAATAGTGTGCCCATGAACAGAAGGAAGAGTACAGGCTCCAGGAGACATGCTAGGTGAAGTAAACAGGGTAACTTGCGCTGATAACGAAATGTCAATTTTTTTATAGATTTCAGCTACATCATCTAAGATTGGGGTGAATAACTCCATTGGAAAAAATGACTCAAACTTAGTCGAACCTTTGAAGTCATCAATTTTTGTTGCTAAAAGACGCGAAGATTCATTGCGACCTAACTGTTCTTGTAAAGACTTCTTAATTTTAGAACGTGAGTTTATGAACCAGTCTCTTTCATTAGTTATAAATGATTCCGAACCATTTGATACAAGCCCGCCTTGCTGATATTCAATATATCTGAGTAATTCACTATTTCCAGATTCTTTCATTGTACTCTCTTGTATGCTTAACGCCCAATTAAGGTGTGAAGCACGCTACCCCCACACCCAATTTGAACACCGTAAACACTGAACTGGATTCAAACCAAGAATGCCAAACGTGCTGAATCACTCTTAAATTGTTTGTTAGATTTTCTTAACCTTGAACTCGACTATAATTCCCATAAAATGATGGATAGTGCTCGTATCAAGTACCTCAACCCCTGCTTCATCAACGATCTCGCCAACATAGTCACTGCTTATCGTATGCGCACACACATTGACATCCAAGTGACTAAGATTTCCAACCTCAGAAAACCATGACTTATATTGCAGTTCAAGATTTTTCTTTCTTTCACACTCTTCGGCTTCGCTTTTCACTTTGCTATAAGAGTACAATGCAGAAAATAATGTAGACTGGATAACACTATTACCTGTCTTACCAGTGATATTGAAATATTCTAAGTTCCGCTTGAGATCTTTAATAACTAGTTTTCTAGCTGGATTAAAGCCCTTAAGCTCAATGACACAAATTGGTTGGTGAGTCATATGGCTGCTATTTACAATATGTTCATATACCGCAATATCAGCTCTCTCTTTAGTATTAATCGTTGGCTTTCTTTCTCTGAATACTGTTGAGCCACGTTCCCAACTATTTCCCCATTTAATAGGAGGTAAGCAATCCCTCGATAATTCCTTACGACTTTTTTCTAGGAATATTCTGTAAGGCTCGCCATAAAATGAATTGAGCTTATCAATTTCCCTAGCTACAGCAACAGTAAATAAGTATTCCGCATTTATCGGTTTTCCTCTTTCACCAGAAAACCGAAACATATCTTCACATGCAGACTGAGTAGCATTAAAAACTTGTTTGTACACCTTGAACTCCAATAAAAATCTAACAGTATATTAGGCTGAATTCCGAATAAGAACAGTCAGTCTAGTTAATTTTATGCGAACAAGCTAACCATAAACTCATTTTAAATCAATAATTTAAAATGCATTTTACTGCAAACCCACTGACTCTTCTGATGGTGAAAACCAGAATTTACTTATTTGTGACGTGATTTGATTTAACTATTGGGGAGAAATGTTTTTAAGCAGCCACTTAGCAGTTGTTAACTCTAAATCGCTTTCCTTCTTACACCAAAATAATGCTGAAAATTCACAATGCTTATTATAACTGTTTATATGTACAGATAGTGTAAAGATGAGACTATGCATAAGCTTTCATAATTAGGTTTTCTACTAACAAAGGTTCACGTCTGCTACTCAACACTTTTTGTAGTGAAACTGAAAAGGGGCAAAAGTAAGTTACGACACTTACAGATAACACCTATTCCCCATCGAAGTTGCCGAGTTCATTGAAGATAAATATCGTGATTGAGGCATGGATGCCGAAATAGCCTTAGGTGAGCCATGGACGGCGAATATGAGGCGATAGATATTGTCGAAAATGAGTGAGGGTCAACAACTTCGTCGGGGCGGCAGGGGAGATGCAAGAGGGGATTGCTGTTGATCCCCTCTTGCCCGTGTGTGAGCTGGAAGCTCACGACTTTAGTTGTTAGACGCAGTCTAACGATAAGGTCAAGCGCAGCTTGATAACCTAACTTCGTTAGTTAAGGTTCCGAAGCAGAACCTTAGAACGCAGTGCGTTTATAATTACGATACTCTGCCATCCAGAAGTTATCATCAATCGCATAGTTCAGTTGCTCAGCGGTCACTGGCAAGGCGTGGCCTTCCTCAATCGCCATGCGCGCTACGGCAAAGGCAATATGCTTACTGACCTTATGAATGTCTTCAAGCTTAGGTAGCAGTGAACCTTCACCGTCAATCGCTAGCGGTGAACACTCGGCTAACGCGCGGCTTGATGCCATTAGCATTGCATCACTCACACGCTTTGCACCTGAGGCTAATACACCTAGGCCAATGCCTGGGAAGATATAGCTGTTATTACACTGCGCGATTTCATAGGTGGTGTCATCGACAATCACTGGTTCAAACGGGCTACCGGTTGCCACAAGTGCTTGGCCTTGCGTCCAATGTAAAATGTCTTTTGGCGTGGCTTCAACGCGGCTGGTTGGGTTCGATAGAGGGAACACAATTGGGCGCTTACAATGGCTGTGCATCGCTTTGATGATCTCTTCGGTAAATAGCCCCGGTGCGCCTGATACACCAATCAATACCGTTGGTTTAGCGTTGTTAACCACATCAAGTAGCGAGATGTTGTCGCTGAAATTATCCCAGCTAGCAATATCATCGCAGTTTTGCGCCAGCTTTTGCTGGAAAGGTAACAAGTTCGGCATATTAGCCTGTAGCATTCCCCAGCGATCGACCATAAACACTTGTTTGCGTGCTTGCTCTTCTGTGATGCCTTCAGACACCATTTGCGCCACGATTGCTTCAGCAATACCACAACCGGCAGAACCTGCTCCTAAGAAGGTAATGCGCTGCTCACTGAGTTTGCTCTTAGCGGCTTTACATGCAGCAAGTAGCGAACCTACGGTAACAGCGGCTGTACCTTGAATGTCGTCGTTAAAGCAGCAGTATTGATCTTTGTAACGCTCAAGCAGTGGCATGGCGTTCTTTTGCGCGAAATCTTCAAACTGAATTAACGCATCTGGCCAGCGGCGACTGACGGCTTGCATAAAGGCTTCAACAAATTCAGTGTATTCTTCGCCGCCAATACGTGGGCTGCGCATGCCCATGTACATTGGGTCTTCTAGTAGATGCGGGTTATCTGTGCCGACATCTAAGGTGATTGGTAGCGTGTAAGCGGGACTAATACCGCCACAGCTGGTGTACAAAGAAAGCTTACCAATTGGGATCCCCATACCGCCAATACCTTGGTCACCTAGACCTAAGATCCGCTCACCGTCGGTAACTACGATGATTTTTACTTTTTGGCGAGTTGAGTTATTGAGGATATCGTCAATACGGTCTTTGTTGGCGTAAGAGATAAACAGACCACGGTTGCGGCGATAATCTTTAGAGAAACGTTCACAGGCCATACCCACTGTTGGGGTATAGATGATAGGCATCATTTCGGTAATGTGGTTTTGTACTAGGCGATAGTACAGGGTCTCGTTGGTATCTTGAATGTTACGCAGGTAGATATGCTTATCGAGATCATTGCTGAAGTTTTTATATTGGTCGTAAGCGCGTGAGGCTTGCTCTTCAATGGTCTCAATAACATGTGGCAGTAGGCCTTCAAGATTAAAAAAGATCCTTTCTTCTTCGGTAAAAGCGCTGCCTTTGTTGATTAAAGGCGCTTCTAAAATGGCTGGACCGGCAAAAGGAAGATAGAGCGGGCGTTTGTTATCGTCCATTGGAAACCTTTAGATAGTTTTTGTTAGTGAGGATGACTGGTGATTCTAGTCACGGAAGACTAACACAAAGTGTGATCTTTGTTAGCGTTTGCGGCGCAATTAAACAAATTTTTTTAGCTAGAGCGAAGAAGAGTTTAGGCTTTAACAAAGCAAAAATACGAGGCTTATTGTAGGTCGGGCTATAGCCCGTCAGTATTTGTTTATCCTAGCTTAGTTTCATAACAAAAAAGCACCGCCAGTGGCAGTGCTTTTTAATCGCGTAAGCTAACTCGTTCGAGATTGAATTAGTTAGCGTTTTCTGGACGGTGCTTAAGTGATAAGCCCATCAAGAAGTTACGTAATACTTGGTCGCCACATGGCTTATAGTGCTTGTGACCAGGCTTTCTAAATAGTGCGCCTAGCTCAGACTTGCTCATGTTGAATTCAGCTAATTCTAGCGCTTCAATGATATCGTCTTCACGTAGTTCAAATGCCACTCTTAACTTTTTGAAGATAAGGTTGTTGGTCAATTGAGATAATGGCTCTGGTGCTTCTGCGCCAGGCTTTAAGCCACGCTTGTAGATCACTAAACCGTCTAGAAAACGACACATGTTTTTGTCATTTAGCGGCGCATAACCTTCTTCATGCTCTTTTTTAAGCATGTCGATCATTTGCTCTTGTGTCACTTCGTGCTTAGTTTTAGCAAAAATGCGGATCATCTTTGCATTGCTTAAGTCGAGGATATAGCGAACTTTACGTAAAATATCATTGTTAATCATGAGTTTGATTTTCTTCTAACTATGGGACCGCGCGGCTGCGCGATCATCGCCGATTATTATAACAGAAGTTAGTGCTTAAATAGCAATTACTCTGCTGCTTTTGCCGCCGTATTAGCAGGTGCAAAAGCATTTTCAACTGCGCTAATTGAGGCTTGGTACAGTTTGGCGACAGGGCGGTCTTCAAGTGCAATCAGCCTGCTTCGAATACTGCTGCGAATAGCGTCGTGTAAACCAAAGACTCGCTCTCGGTTGCTTAAGTCCCAAGAGGTGTTTTCTAAAATCAATAAGCTGACTTTTGACTTTGGATAGTACACCCCAAGGCTAACATAGCCTGGCAAGTAACCACTGTGGCTATATTCAACTAGCTCTTCGTCGCGGCTAATCTGAGTGCCAAAACCGTACTCCAATACGCCCCATCTGTGTTCACGGGTTGCTTGGGGAGAGGTCATTAACGCTAAACTTTGTTGGCTGATTAATTTGCCATTGTATAGCGCATCTTGAAAACGGCTATAAGCCTCAACCGATGCGGCCATGCCGCCAAATGCGACTAGCGAATTATCAATGGTTATATCGACAGGTGTGAGTTGTGACAGGAGGTTACCATCTGCATCAGCGCTTAAGGTTTCGGTTTGGCCAATAATAAAACCTGGGTGGCTCGAGGCTATGTGTGCGATGTGACCGGTTTGAGCATATAAACCATCAAGCTGGTATTGCTGGTTAAGCTGCTGCACCAGTTGTTCAATTGGCTGTTGGTAAACTACGGCGAGTATGTCACCTAGTAATGCATAGCCATAGTTAGAATATTGAAATTGACTTCCCGGTTTATAAAGCGGCGCTTCGCCCATTTTGAGTAAACCTGAGGTATGACTAAGTAGTTGCGAGACCGTCACGCTTGGTGGCACATAAGCACGAGGTTTATTGCCGTCTTTTAATAAGTAATGACTGACGCTTTTATCTAAATCAATGAGGCCGTCATCGACTGCCTTGAGAATTAATGCTGCAGTAACTTGTTTTGACAGTGAGCCAATGAGAAAGCTTGAATTGCTGTCTACTTTGTCACCTGAGATATAAGTAAATACCGGCTGATTGTCCTTTTTAACCATAATAATGCCGTTAAATGGACGCTCATTTTGGTTAATAATTGTAGGCAACTGTTTTGCTATATCGCTGTTTACCATGCGGTTAGCACTGGCTTTGTTGGCTGCCCAAAGACAAAGTCCAACGACGATAGAGGCTAAGACGGTTTTTGTTATTAGGTGCATTGCGCTGTAGGTGTCCGTATTTTGTTATTTTGTAAGCATCCAATAGATAAATAGCGCGGCAAAACTGACTAAGTAAGTTAACCCTAGCCATGAAAGTACTCGCATGGCGCTACCATACCTGTCTGCTGGCAACAGTGCTGTGCTGATCATCAACTTATAGTTAAGCCAAGCAAACACCACGGTTGTCATAAACGCCAGAATCATAACAAATTCCAATAAAGGAAGTAGAGCACCTTTGAAAAACAATATGATAAATAAGCCAAAAGCACTCAGCGCAACCATAACCGCATTGAGCCTACGTTCACTATCTTGCTGATTGGTGAGCAATTGCCAGCCCATATTGAGGGTTCGGCTATAACCGTCAATAACCGTGACTGTGGTGCTGAAAATACATAAAAATGCCACCGCGCCGATAAGGTAGCGACTGTCGTTGCCCATTACTTGGCTATATAGGCTGATGAGCTGGCCGGCAAACTTGGCACCTGATGGCGAAAACTGCTCGCCACTGCCATACATGACTAAGCTACCAAGGGCGAGAAATACCACTGCTAGGATCGCTGTCATTAGATAACCGAAGTTAAAATCGAATAGCGCTTGTTGTTTGCTTACGGGTTGCAGCTTTTGTTTTTCAATAAGCCATAACGAGTTCCAAGCACTCACTTCAATAGGGGCGGGCATCCAACCCATCATTGCCACTAAAAAACCAATATGAGCCCATTGCCAAGGAGATTGACCGATAAAGTCTGGCTGAACAACACTGGGGACGTTAAAGGCGAGAGCGACAGCAGTCAAGGTGGTTAAGGTGAGCGCGAGCATTATCACCTTGGTCATTTTATCGAGCAGCGCATAATGGCCTAAGATTAAAATCACTAGGCTGGAAAGCAATACTAATAGCGCTAATACATCTATCGGCAGCGACACAAATTGCGTCAACATGGCTGCGGTGAGCATGGCAACTCCCGCGGTACTGGCAATGGCGGCAATACAATTGAGTGCGGTGAATACCAATAGGTAATTACGGCCCTGTTTTAAATAGCCTTGTAGTAGGTTTTCACCAGTTGCTGCAGTGTAGCGGGCACCGGCTGCAAAAAAAGGATATTTAAGTAAGTTAACCGCCAAAATAACCCAAGCAAGTTGCCAACCAAACTCAGCGCCCGCGCGAGTTGATGCCACTAAATGTGAGGCTCCAATTGCCGCAGCTGCCATTAATAGACCGGGGCCCATGGCGCTAAGTAATGCCGATAAATTCATTTTTGGGTGTGATATTGCTGCGCTGTTATCGCTCATCTTGATTGGGTTTCATATTGTTCTCTGGGAAAGCTGATATGCAGCTGTTAAGTTTTACTATTATTTTCAATACGTTTGAGAGTATCAGATATTTCTTGTAAAAGACTGACTACGCTAGTCTCATTATTTTCATCTTGAGCGGTGCTTGGCTCTATTTGGCCGAGCTTTTCTTTTTGTGCAAGTACTAAACTCCTAAATTCGGCAGCGCCTATGATGCCAGTTAGGCTAAGTAACGCGCCCGTTCCTGACTGACCTGCGGTTTCAATTGTGAGTTGATGCAATTTAAAAAAGCGCATCAAAGGCCCTTGAATCAACGCCATATCGGTAATTTTATCTAGTGGCACCGTGTTTTCGGTGCGGGTGAAAATACCTTTACGCACCACGAGTTTTTTGGCTGTTAGCTCTGTGCTCATATTGTTGATATAGCGGCGAGTAAAATAGCTGCCAAGAGGTAGCCACAACAATAGCAGCGGGATCCCAACGATGGATAATGCCAGTATGATAGTCAGAGGAGTCATCCAATACCTGCCTAGGTTGTCGGCAAATTGGACTTGTTTGATGATGGGCTCTTGATTGTTTTCCACGTTAATTCCTTAAGTGTTTTACTTCGTCATTCCTTGTATCGCTTGCTCAGTTCAGCACTTGTGAGGCGCGAGGATAACAGCGCACTCTCACTGCATATTACTGTGACGTTACGATTTGTTATTACTAAGCTAATACTAACTTAAGCAAAATTACGGCTAATTTAAAGGCATATTATTTTGAAACAAACTCAGGCTTCCTATTACGGGCGACTCGGCGTAGGTTGGTTGAATAAGTAACAGCAAGCTGACTAGAGAAATTAACGATAAGGAACCACAGATGATCAGGTTATATGGCATTCCCCGCAGTCGCTCTTTACGTGTGTCGTGGACGTTAGAAGAGTTGGGGCTAGATTGGCAATATCGGCACATTAACTTTGCTAATGGCGATGGCAAAGACCCTGAGTTTTTAGCTGCCAACCCTTGCGCTAAAGTGCCTGCGTTAATAGATAACGGTGTCGCCATATCTGAGTCGGCGGCAATCGTTTTATATTTGGCAGAAAAATATGGCGAAGGTCAATTACTGCCTAAGGCGGGCACGGCTGAGTCTGCACTGCACCATAAATGGATAAGTTTTATTATTAGTGAGTTGGAGCAACCGCTTTGGACTATGGGTAAACATAAGTTTGCTTTGCCTGAGGCGCAGCGCTTGCCAGCAATATTGCCTGTCGCTAAATGGGAGTTTGATAAAGCTGCTGCAATAGCGGAGAAATGGCTACCTGATAGTGAATTTTTACTGGGTGAGCAGTTTACCGTTGCTGATATTTTATTGGGGCATACTTTGCTGTGGGCGACTCGTTTTGAGCAAGATATTCCGCCAAAGTTAACCGCGTACCGCGATAGAATTACCCAGCGCCCTGCGATGGCTCGAGGCCTTGCTAAAGAGGAAGCTGGCGCCGTTTAATGCAGAACCTAGAACCTAGAACCTAGGACCTAGGACCTAGGCTTAGATTCTAGGACGGGCCCCTTGTGCAGGATAGCCCTGTTAGGAAAAGCAAAAGATAAAGCGCTGTATATCTTTCGGCTTTTCCGGCCTTTTTTCGTAAGCGCAGCGTTCTATAGTGACCTAGTCACGTTCCTTTTGCCTTTCCTAGAACCTAGAATCTAGGACCAAAATCTTATAATTGAGTTTTAGCCCATTTAGCGCGATTTTCTCGGCTCTCTTTTAGGCCATCTTTTTCGCGGTAAGCTTTGTATGACTCAAAGTCTAGAGGTACTAGTACCACATCAACTTCTAGCATTAGCTTGCACTCTTTCTTGATGCGGTAAGCTGACACGTTATACAGCTCTGCTAATGGTAATGTGCCTAAAAATTCTGGGTTGTACTGAGCGTACAAGGCTTGAGTTGGGTAAACCACAAAACTTAATGTGCGCTTTGGCTCTGACTTGAATAGCTCTTCGATGCCATCACAAGTGTTGAGTACTTGCATCTCAATCGCTTCATCGATCTCAAGTAGTTTTTTCTGTACTGGCATGTGAGCGGGTTTTTCGCCTGCTTCCCAAGCGATAACGTCAGCTTCTGTTACCTTACCAATTTCAGCTACTTGAGCTGTGGTTAACGCCAATGAATGACGAAGGTACTGCATTTCAATGGCATTTAGACCAAGTTCTTTAGACATGTTGTTTCCTTAAATAAATTCGAGCTGTGGCGCGTGTATGTGCTGACTGTTTGATTAGCTACGCATCCATACATCTTCGGCCCATTCCCAGAATGATTCCCAAGACTCTTCTTCGTCAATTTCGCCATCTTGCCACAGCTGAATTTGACCTTCTTGACCAATAAAGAAGAAGTTATCACCTTGCTGGCAAATTGGCACAAACTCACGAGGTAGGCCAATTGACCATGCGTAAGCGGCTACTTCAGAAAGGTATGTATGCGAGTTAGGATCACTTGCCGTTACTGGCTCTAGGCTGCCACAAATTACATCACTGGCATAAAGTAAGTATTCTTTTAGCTCCATAGGTAGTGGAATAAGAATTTCTTCTTCCACTTCAACAATTTGTTCGAATGTCGCTAGCTCTAACGGTACCGGTACCGCTTCACTCATCTCTTGCAGTTGCTCAATGATATCGTTCATAAGTTTTAGGTGTATCTGGCTATATAGATTATTGGGGCGGAGTATAACCGCAAATCGGGGGAAAGTGCAGGTAAGCGAGGCAATTTTATCGACTCCTACAAACCGTATGTGAAGTGTTGATTTAAATAAGTAGGCAATACCTAGCTAGCACTAAGTTGGGTTAATTTTAGGCTAAAACACTAAAAAGGGCTCATATTTATGAGCCCTTTTTAGGTCGGTTTAGCTTTTGGTGTTAGGCCGCTGCAGCGGTAATGACATTGGCTTGGTCATTACGCTTATATCGAAGCCACGCTTTGTGATACAGCTTGTGTGATTCTTGGCGTAGCTGGGTAATTTTAGCTGTTTCAATGTCGTTTAAGTGACGTTGCTGCTGCATGGCAGAGGCTTGGATTGATTGTACCTGCTCATAAACCTCGTGCTCGGCACCGCTTTTAATCTCGGCAATGTCTGCAAGGTGTAGCTGCACTTCTGCAATCATTTGTGATTTAGGTAGCTTAACCAGCAGGTTGAGGTCACGGTAGCCTGATTCCTTAGGATTGGCGAAGCGGTTTTTAACTTGGATAAGCTGACTGTCGCTTTTAATGATTTCGAATGCTTGCATCAAGTTATGAATATCGTCGCTGACAATGCTGGCACGCACGATATCGGTCAGTTGGCTAGCGTCGTTATTGAGCTTGTTATGTACCTTGGCTTCGGCTCTTTCGCGGCTTTTAATATTGGCAAGCTGCGATTGAGTTTGCGACTGCGCGGTGATCATATTAAGCAGTTGGGCGAGTTCTTGTTGAGCATCGTTGGCTTGGCTGTATAGCGTATCAAGGTTGGCACTGGTCTGCCTAGGTACTTGGTACTGCATAGACTGAATGGCGGTGAGTCCATTGAGATTTTTAGACAGCGCCAGTTTGGCGGTGTAGCTACCGTTATCCTTGGTATTGTTTTGCTCATGATGAATAGGTTGAGCAAAAGCTGAACGGGTCGACAGTAACAGTAAGAAGATGAAAAATGTCCGTAATATCCGGTTCATAGCAGTCCTAGTTTGTGGCTGTGACTGTAATCTAACTGGGTAAAGCTTAAGCTATGCTGAATGGCAAATTAACATTTGTTCATAGTGTGCTACAGATCCCCTAAAACTGAAAAGGCCGTTGATGAAATGTGTCATCAACGGCCTTTGTATTTACTCTTTTCTAGAAACTTAAAGTATCGTTTTAGTCTTTAGTTAAAGAGGAATTACCAGATCTTTACGCGCTTTTCTGGTGCAATATACATAGCGTCACCAGGTTTAACATCATATGTGCTGTAGAACTCAGGCATATTTGATAGTGCGCCAAGAGCACGGAACTGCGCAGGTGAATGTGGGTCAGTTGCTACGCGGTTACGCATTGATTCTTCTTTGATTTTTGCACGCCAAATTTGAGTGAAACCAATGAAGAAGCGTTGATCGCCGGTTAGCCCATCAATCACTGGAGCTGGCTTGCCATTTAGTGATTTTTTATAGGCACGATAAGCAATCGTTACACCTGAAAGGTCACCAATATTCTCACCTAGGGTCAATTCACCGTTAACGTTTAGGTCATCAAATACTGCGTAGTCGTTGTACTGATCAACTAGCGCCTTACCACGAGCAGCAAACTCGGTTAAGTCTTGCTCTGTCCACCAGTCACGCATATTGCCTTCGCCGTCAAACTTCGCGCCTTGGTCGTCAAAACCGTGGCCCATTTCGTGGCCGATAACCGCACCAATACCACCGTAGTTAACAGCGTCATCAGCTTGCATATTAAAGAATGGTGGCTGCAAAATTGCTGCTGGGAACACGATTTCGTTCATAGTTGGGTTGTAGTAAGCGTTTACCGTTTGTGGAGTCATGTGCCACTCCCATTTACGGATTGGACTACCTAGTTTTTCAAGTTCTTTGGCATGGCCAAGCTCACTTGCACGTTGGTTATTACCGTATAGGTCGTCTGCTTTGATGGCGAGCTTGCTGTAGTCTTCCCAGCGATCTGGGTAACCAATTTTAGGATCAAATTTAGCTAGCTTGTCTTTTGCTGCAACTTTAGTGTCGGCGCTCATCCATTCTAGTGACTCAATGCTGTCGCCGTATGCGCCACGTAGGTTTTCTACTAGTACTTGCATACGCTCTTTTGCTTCAGGCTTGAAGTGACGTTTAACGTACACTTTACCAACCACTTCACCTAGTAGACCATTAACTGTTGATACACCGCGCTTCCAACGTGGCTCTTGCTCTTGCTGGCCATTTAGCGTCTTAGAGAAGAACTCGAAGTTTTCATTATCCAGATCTTCACTTAGGCTGCTCGCTGCATGGGTCAGTACTTGCCACTGCATGTAGTTTTTCCAAGTATCAAGATCAGTATCTTTAATGATCTCGTTTAGACCTTGAATGTAACTCGGTTGGTTAATGATGATATCGGCTTGCTTGTCAGCCCCTAGGGTTGCTAGGTAACCGTCCCAGTTAATGTCGGGGGCCAGTGTAGGCAGATCTTTAATTTGATATTTGTTGTAAGTTTTAGTGCTGTCACGAGTTTCAACTACGTCCCAGTGCTTTTTAGCTATTTCAGTTTCCAGTGCCAAAATCGCTTCTGCGCTAGCTTTTGGATTTGGTAGACCCGCTAAGGTGTACATCTTTTCGATATGCTCAACAAACGCCTTGCGGATATTAACGAAACGCTCATCTTGATTTAGGTAGTAATCTTTCTCTGGTAGGCTTAAACCATATTGCCAAATGTGAGTGGCATAACGGCTTGAATCTTTGGCATCAACATTGATATAAAACGCCATTGGTGTGCCGCTGCCGATAATTTGGCTACGGGCAAAGTAAGTGACTAAATCATCTTTCGACTTAATCGCGTTTACTTTTTCAAGCTCGCTGGCAATTGGTGTAACACCTAATTTGTTTAGGGTCTCAACGTCCATAAATGAGTTGTATAGATCAGCCACTTTTTGCTCATCGCTACCGGCTTTTAGGTTTGGCGTGGCAGCGACTTCTTCGATAATCACTTTTACATCGTCACGTGACTTTTCACGTAAGTCATAAAATGCACCTGAGCTAGTGCGGTCGCTTGGAATAACGGTATCTTTTACCCATGTGCCGTTAACGTATGAGTAGAAGTCATCTTGTGGGCGTACTGACTTGTCGAAGTTGGCAAAGTCGATGCCTGATGTCAGAGCTTGCTCAACAGCGGTTGCTGTTTCCGTTTTGCTGGTTTCAGGTGTTTTGACTTCAGTTGGCTCGCTATTACATGCTGTGAGGCCGACGATAAGGGAAGCGCATAAGCCCCCAACGAGTACTTTTTTCATGTTTCTTCCTTTAATCTGTATCGTTAATTTTATTATTGTTAATGCGTCACTCGGAGTGGGTTCTACTGCATGGCTTGCAACCCAGTAGTTAACCTATAGTAAACCGATGTGAATTACACTTAGGATACGTATGTTAAGGTTTTTAATGCCTAATGAACAAGTCGGCTCTGTAAACTTATGCTGATAATTAGCCAAACATGTGTAAGAAAAGGTTTCCCAAGCTAAATGACTGCGGTTTTTTAGTGGGAATAACTAGTGACTAATTGGCGAGGGTTCTGCCGTGGCGACTTTAATATGTCTGCGATAGATACTAGCCGTTTGAAAGGTTTTAACTAAAGCGTTTTTATCACTCTAGCGGGATTACCGGCAACAACTTGCTTGGCTTGAACGTCTTTAGTCACAACAGAACCAGCCCCAACGACAGCTTCATCGCCTATGCTGACGCCGGGTAAAATGATGGCACCACCGCCTATCCAAGCTCGGCTACCGATTGTCACGGCCTTCGCGGTTTCAATGCCTGCGCAGCGCTCAGTTGCATCAAGAGGGTGCTGTGCAGTATAAATTTGTACGTTTGGCCCAAGCATAGTTTGCGAGCCGATGCTAATCATGGCGTTATCATGCAAGGTGCAGTTGGCATTAATAAAGGCTTGTTCGCCGAGTTTAATATTGAGTCCGTAGCTCACGTAAAAAGGCAGCATAATAGTGGCGCTAGTAGCGATATTCGCCAGTAACTCAGTATCAATTTTTCCGTTGATATTCATTTGCTGATTACGCACTTGTTGCTGACGCCAAAACTGATTGAGTTGTGGGTCGAGGCATTGATAGGGGCTACCTGAAAGCATTTTTGCAAATTCATCAATCTGCTGCGCTCTGGTCTCTAATGTTTGATTTGCTGATTGCTTTGAGCTAGGTGATTGATTCATATCGTATCTCAATAAAAATTGCATACCAAGATACGCCTGAGGTTGCTGCTTGTTCAAGCAAAACTTTGCCCTTTGGCGGCGCTGGCCTCATAATGTCGGCCATTATGGTTATATCAGCTGAGTTTTTACTGTGCGTTTAGATAAATTTATTTGTGAATCGACTTCACACTCTCGTGTTTCTGCTAAAAAAGCGCTTCACCGCGGTGATGTTACTTGTAATGGCGAAGTGGTTAAAAACTCAGGTTTTAAAGTCACTGATGAGCATGAAATTCGCCTTGAAGGTGAACTGCTAACCATTATTGGTCCGCGCTTTATCATGCTGAATAAGCCTGTTGATACGATTTGCTCAACCATTGATGAAGAGTATCAATCTGTTATTAGTCTATTGGATGTTATTCGCCCTGAAGACTTGCACATTGCGGGTCGTTTAGATGCTGACACGACTGGTTTGGTACTGATCACCACTGACGGCCAATGGTCACATAAAATCACCTCGCCTAAGAAAGAGTGCGGCAAGCGCTATTTATTAGAAACTGCTGAGCCATTAACAGCTGATTTAGTGCAGCAGTTTAGCGATGGTGTACAGCTTAATAATGAAGACGGCTTAACTAAGCCAGCAGTACTTGATATTTTAGCGCCAAACCAAGCACGTTTGACTATTACTGAAGGTAAGTATCATCAGGTTAAGCGCATGCTTGCTGCTGTGGGTAATAAGGTGACTAAACTGCACCGTGAAAGCGTGGGTGCTATTGAGCTTGATGCTGATTTAGCGCTAGGTGAGTGGCGCTATTTAACAGATGCCGAAATCAAGTCGGTTAAGTAGCATCTAGTGATGTAAAAAAAGGCCCTCATTTGAGGGCCTAAGAAAATAAGGTTAAGCGTTGTGAAAACAATGAAAACGTTTACTTAACCTTAGTGCTCTAAAAATCTTGGTATTAATGCAGTTTTTTACGACCCGCAGCAAATAAGCCAAGTAATGCAAGACCTAAGAAACCTAAGCTACCACCGCTTGAAGTATCTTCAGGCTCTACAACTTCAGGTGTTGGAGTGGTTGTCGTTGTAGGTTCTTTACCGTCAGAATTAACCATCAGCATAAAGTTAGTTGTGACAGCATCGTTCGGGAAAGCCATATCGTGGGCTGTTACACTCACCATAGTTTCGCCGTGCCAATCCGTGTCAGGTGTAAGCGTAACCATGTTGCCTTCAACTGTTGCGGCCACGTTGTCTGCAACCACTTGAATACCATTAGCTGTGCTTTCTTTATCCTGAATCATCACTTCAAAGCTGATGCTATTGTTCTCATCAACGCTCATGTCATTTAATGCACCAATCGCAAGATTTGATGGCACGTTAAGTGCTGTGCTAGTCGTGATTGTGTCGCTGCCTGAGTAGTCGCTATCGACAGAGATTTGTAGCTCTTGACCTACGCTAGCTGCACCAACACGTACAGAGAATGAAAGATCAATGGCAGTTTGCTCTGGACCAAAGTAGTTAGCACAAACTACTAGGCCTTCAGAGATTTTCTCATCGACATCATCGAAAGCAAAGCTCGAACCGCTATAGCCATAAGCAGGGCCAAATGTGCCGCGTGGACCGTGGAATCCATGCAGGCCGATTGAACCTAGGTGTGACTTTTTACCGTTCATTTTATCGTAGGCAAAAATAAACTCATGCTCACCGGCTGCAAAGTTAAGCTCGGTTGAGGCAAGTAGCTCAAAGCTGTAACGGGCATCGTAGTCGGGGTCGAAGTTAACACCGAAGGCGAACTCTTGGCGCATGTTGTCCCACTCTACAATTAAGTAACGACCGTCAGTGGTTGACGCAAGCGAAACACCATCGTATGACTCTGTGTCCATGTTGAACTCAGGCATGCTCATACCATCACCACGCCATAGTGGAGCAATTACGGTATCTGGGAAGAATTGCCCATCCATTGGGAAGTGCAATGACCAGAATAGTGGCATGCTGTCTAACTGAATGAAACCACCTGGTGAGATTGATAGAACATCATCTTCCATGTAGTCAGGGTTGTTGTTATAAAGTGGGATCCTATCGATACCAAACAGGCTAAGTGGGATCGTTAGAATTTCATTGGCTCGGCCGCTAATAGCAAACTCTGGCTCAATGTTAGCTTCTTTGTACAGGTCTAAGTAGTACGGATTTGAACCTACAGGAACGCGACAAGTTAGGTCATCTTCGCTGGTGGTAAATTGGTACTCTCGTGCTTGTGTATTACTGGCTTGCTGCATAGTTGCAAGGTTAATTTGATTACCTTCAACAGTAAGTGAGTCAGCCAAGTCTTGGTTATTACTGCTTGCCATTACTGAGTCAGCGACTAGCTGCAAGCCGTCTGGTAGTGCAATTTGCATGTTCGCATCACGCTCAAGGCCTAACATGTTTGGTGCCAATTGCACGTTCACTTGAACAATGTCACCTTCTTTAGCTTGCTGCTGGCTGGTGCTAATCATCAGATCGTCACCGGCATGGACTAAGTTAAGCGCCATCTTACCAAGGTTACCGACATTGTCAGCACTATTACCCACTTCAACTAAACCGTAAAAACGGTCGCCTTTTTTAGCGCCATCGAGTGACCAGTTCATGGTTAGATTATATGGATCGATACCGTTAGTGGTTTGTGGACCTGTTACGCTAAGGTCACCACTATCTGCACCTGGGATCACAGCTAAGCTCGTTGTGATGGTGTCGAGTGTATCTTCTTCAATATCGCTCCAAGGACGTTTAAAGTTACCTAGCATTGCCCAATAACGGCCCGGAACAGGATTATTAATCGCACAATAATCTTGAACATCAGTAAATGAATAACAAATTGCTTCGTCATACCATTCAACCATGCCATTTTCATTGAGATCCATACCGATATCTAGCGAAGTTGCAGCAGCTTTATCTTGAGATACTTGCTCCCAAACTATACGTGCAGTGCCTTCTGGTACGTCAAAGAAGCGCACTTCTATACCTGGGTTATCCACTAAGGTTTCAGGATCTTTGAAGTCGATATAAGCGGCACTTAACTGGCTATCAATCACATCGCCTGCTGTTAAACCGTGAACTTTAACGTTCAGATCCGCGACTTCTTTCGTCATGAGTTCAGGTGTTAGCATAGTGCCGTTATCACGGTGGATTAAACCTGATACGATTTCTGGCAGTGTTGAGCCACTGAAGCTGGCTATAACCGGCAGGTACTGGTCTGGAATCGCTGTATTTGCAGGAGTTAGGTTTACCTTACCAAATAGATCTAGGTTGGCAGAGCTTGCGTTTACCGATGTTACATCAAGTACTTTTGCGGTCACCATGATGCTTTGTGTTTCACCCGCTTTAACCATAAAGGTCTTTGGATGCACATCTAGCTCTAAGAACGGCGCGCCGTCCATATCTAGGACTTCAGTATCAAGGGTCCACTCACCATCTTGAGTGGCGGTAAAGGTACGCATCCAAGTACAAGTGCTTTTACATTCTGCATTGACTAGATAAGGGACGTTTAGTGCCGTTACATCACCGCCTTCCATAGGGTTAGCTGCGCGGTAGTTGTCACCATTTTCATCCATCACTAGGCCGGCTTTTACAGCACGGGCGACATTGATAACACCGCTACCCATTTGATGGAAATTAGCGGTTTCTAGCGTTGCTGGATAGTCGTTATTATAAGCTTTACCTGATTGCGCAGTCATCATTAATGCTGACTGGATCATTGCTGGAGTCCATTGAGGGTGCGCCTGCGTTAGCAAGGCTAGTGCCCCCGCCACATGCGGGCCAGACATAGAGGTACCACTAATCGCGACGTAGTCACTCGGTGCAGGGTATAAGCTAAATGGCATTTCATCTGAGTAAGCAGCAAATACATCGACACCTGGCGCAGATACGTTAGGTACCATAGTATTGGGGTTAGTTGTACTTGGGCCACGAGAAGAGAAGTTAGCGAGAATATCGGCTTCACGCTCTGTTGCAGCAATTTCTGACTCATAGATACTGATTTGAGGCGTATTAGTTGAATTAGCAACCCAGTCAACCAATGCATTACCAGCGGCATAATCAACGTGCATACCTGGGATTGGGAATGGATTTAAGTTAAGGCTATTACCGCCTTGACCGTCATCCCAAGAGATTGCGTTATAAAGAATGACGCCACCTGCGCCACCCTCAGCAACGTTAATGCCTTTTTGTACGCGGGCAATATCACCACGCTTACAAAGTACTATATCGTCGCTGTTGAAAGTATTTTCTGCAAATGGTTGTAAACAGAGACCATCACCAAAGTTGGCTGCATCGACTAAGTTACCAGTGAAGTCTCCAGTGATCCCGTACCCCTCTATATCATCAGGAGCATTGTCACCAACGTAGTCACTAATACGACCTGCGATAGGTTCAATTTGACGACTATGGGTACTGGCTGCAACAGAGGTTAACCAAGGAGAAACATGGTCGATATAAGATGGACCATATTGGCCCCAGTTACCTGCGGAAGCTGCAACTGATATACCTGCTTCACGAGCAGATAAGAATGCCATTTCAATAGCGTCATACCAAGGCAGTGTTTCAAGGCCACCAATTGAGAAGTTGATAACATCAACACCATCAATAATCGCGTCTTCAATAGCAGCCACTAGTGCATCACCTGGACAACCACCATAAGTTTCACCAAACGAGCCACCACCAGGGTAGCAAACTTGATACGCGATGATGTTAGCACGTGGTGCAACACCTGAGATCTCAGGGAAAACGAGTGGGGTATCGAAGCCGTCGGATTTTTCTTCCATACCCGCTAGCTGGTATGCGACATCTTTTAATACGTTACCCGCGACAGTGCCAGCGGTATGGGAGCCGTGACCGTTGTAATCTTCGCCGGTTGGTGCTCGTTTGTAGTCGACTTCCCATTCTGGGATATCTGGTTGGAAAATGGGATCTTTAAAGGTATCAGTAATGATGTCGTATGAGCGAACACCAATGAGCTTACTGTTACACATGTTTGGATAATCAACACAGTCACCGACAAAATTGCCTTCGCCTAGTGGATTACTATGGACGTAGCCGTCGCCAGAAACTGCTGCAAATGATGGATGATCAGAGTTAATACCAGTATCAATAATACCGGCAACAATACCTTCACCGCGCATTGCAACACTATCAGGTACACCGTTACCTTGCCAAATCATATCAGCACCAATGTGCTTAGGACCTACATCGGTAAATAGTTTATATTCTTTTGCGCGCGTGACGGCTTTAACGCCGGGCAGATCTGCCACTTTTGCCGCTTCTTGCTGGCTCAATGACATGGTCATACCATTAAGTGCCACATTAAAGCGACGCTTAATTTCAGCTTTTGGTGCCACGGCTCTAATTTGGCTAGCGGTTAAATCTTGGGTTTCAGTTAGGAAATTGCGATAGTTTTTAACGGCATCACTATTAACATCAATCGTACCAAAACGCTCATTGCTGCGCATTGAAGGCTGCTTATTACGCGGTGATGTTGCGGCGTAATCTGGACGTTCACCTTGGTAAAGTGCGATGGGTGAGTCCATCAATTGAATAATATAAGTATGCTCACCTTCAATTTCATCCTCCCAAACAAAAGGTGCTTTGTGGCTACTTCCTTTAGCGGCTCTGTGCACGTTCATGCCAACTTGACCAGGGCGTTGCGCTTGATTTACTCCAGGATGCTTGGGCTTATTTTTATATTGTTCGACTTGCTCTGGTGTAAGTTTGATACCAATGAGGTCGCTATTGCCACCATTTGGGGTATCTAAGGATAGGGGGTTAGCAACTAACGTTCCCACTCCTGTAGCATATAACGCAGCGAGCGTAACGATGCTAATTTTTTTGAGTTTCATGGTCCATTCCTTGTTATTTATTGTTGCGAAAATGTTGCTCTCGCAGTACTTTTTTATCGTTTGCAAGTCATGAACGGCTAATGCGTTTTGCGTATTACTCAATGCGTATTTTGTATGCAGTTTAGGTTGCCCTAATATTTAACTCTTACTTTACAGTTGCTTATGATTTTTCTATGTATACGCTTTTTGCATGCGATGGGATACAAGTTGTAACATCGAGTGTCTTGTTCAAGAAATTTAACAACTGTATGTTGTAAACCTGTTAACGCCTGACTATGGAAGAGTCATGATTGAATTTAGACATTTAAGAAACTTTACAGTGCTGGCGAGAGAGGGAAATTATCAGAAAGCAGCACAGCGATTAAACTTGGCACAGCCGTCGCTGAGCCGCAGTATTCAGCGCTTAGAAGACTTATTGGGGGCGGAGTTATTGATCCGTGGACACCAAGCGATGTCTTTAACGGCCTCTGGTGAATTGGTGCTTAGCCATAGCGAGGGGATTATTGAGGGTGTAGATACCTTGCGTAAAGAATTGCAATATCTGCAAGGTAAAAGCAGTGGTCACTTAGCTATAGGTGCTAGTCCTGTACCTGCAAATACGATTCTAGGCCCCATGATTGGCCGGTTTATCGATAAGTTTCCCGATGTACATGTTGAGCTTGAAGAGGGCACTTGGCAGCATAATTTAGGTAAATTGCTGCAAGGTAAATTGTCTTTATTGGTGACGGACGTTAAAGGTGAGGAAATTGGCAATGAAGCTTTAGTGCAAAGCTTTAACTTGCCTTCTTATAATGCCGTTTTTTGTGCCAAAAAAGATCATCCTTTAGCTTTAAAAAAGCAGTTATCTTTAGATGATATTCGTCAATATCCGTTAGCGATCCCTAGGAATTTACCTGCTGGTGTGGTTGATATGTTTGGCGATCTGTTTTTTCAGTATCGTAGCGATTTTGCAGGCTTATTACATTACGATGCATTTCCGCCAATTATTGGTGCCATTCAACATTCGCAAATGTTGGCTTTAACCCCACAGGTTGCATTATTGGATGAAAGCGTGAGAAAGGAGTTGCATATTTTTACGCCAACAGACATGCCTAAATTGAATGTATGCTTTAGCGTGGTGATGCTGCGGACTCAAGAAAGTATTGCCGCGAAACGATTTTTACAGCAGATGTTATCAACCTCAAGTGTTTAATTTATTTAGCTAAAGCCATAAAAAAGGGCCCTCATAACAAGGACCCAATGACAAGTAATAGTCAAAAATTAGACAAGAAATGTTTTATTTATATCACTTAGTGCTGTTTTCTACGCTTACCCGCTAACAAGCCAAGCAACGCAAGCCCTAGGAAGCCTAAGCTACCACCACTTGAGTCAGATTCAGGTTGTTCATCTGGTGTTTCTGCTGGTGGAGGGGTAGGGTCTACGCCATCAGAATTAACCGTAAGCATAAAGCGGGTGGAGGCTTGGTCTGACGGATAAGCCATATCATGCACTGTTACGGTGACTTCAGTTGTGCCATTCCAATCGCTATCCGGAGTAATGGCAAAACTATCGCCAGTAATCGTCGCAGTAATGTTATCGCCACTGACCATAATGCCGTTTGTGGTGCCCTTCACATCGTTGTACATCACTGTTAGGCCTTCAAGAGTGGTATTCTCTTCCATTGTCATATCTGATAATGGTGCCAAAGTAATGTTGCTTGGTGTTTCAAGGGTATGACTAACAGTAACTAACTCAGAGTCTGCATATTGAGTATCAACTGAAACAGTATTTTCCCCACCAATTGCCGATGCAGATACTCGAGCTGAAAACTTCAGTGATACGGCAGTTTGTTCTGGGCCGCGATAATCAGCACAGACTACGGTTCCTTCACTGACTTTTTGGTCAACATCGTTATAGGCAAAGCCATCGTTTAGATATCCAAATGATGGACCAAATGCACCACGCTCTCCCCAGAAGCCATGCAAGCCAATCGAACCGAAGTGGCTGTTTGCTGATTTCAGTGTTTGATAGGCAAAGATCATCTCTGGTGTTTCAGGATCGAAACTAATTCCCGTAGAGATTATGGTTTGGATATTGAACTTAGCGTCTGGATCAGGATTTGAGTTACCGACTAAGAAGCTATTCCATTCCTCACCGCCGTCCCACTGGAAGATATAGTGATCATCGGTTACTACGCCATAAACCACATTCTTATAACGGAATGTTTCCCAGTCAATCATGCCCTGAGGCATCTTGACATCGCCACGCCACAATGGCGCAATCACTGTGTCTGGGAACGTTTGGAACTGATCGGTAAACGGCTGGTTGAAGTTCCAAAACTCTGGGTTTTGATCAAGCTGTACATAGCCGAATGGTGAGATGCCTAATACGTTTTGAGCGTACATTTCAGGGTTGGCATATAGCGGTACATGCGGCAGGCCATTTTCAGCCATTGGAATGTACAGCATTTGGTTTGAAAGCCCCGAAATACCCAAGTCTTGATAACCCTGTAACGGCAGATCGTAGAAGGTTTCGTCGTCACCATAAGGAACTTTACATGTTGCGTCGTCTAGGTTGGTCGTAAACACATAGTGGCGTTTCATATCGCTTGAGGAAGGCTGGCTAGCACTGATGTTGATTGTGTTTTCAGTGACAGTTAATCCTTGTTGATATTCGCCTACACCGCCAACAATAATTGATTCCTCAATAATTGCCATACCTGCGGGAACTGCAGTGTTTAGGGTAAAGTCTCGCTCTGCGCCGAGTAGGTTTGGCGCCAACTCAATGACATAGTCGATAATATCGCCCACTTTAGCTGCGGTTTGCGAGGCTGTGAGTTGTGTATCACTACCCATATGTTTAAACTTAACTGCAAAATCACCTAAGTTGCTTGTGTTATATTCATCACTACCAAGCCCTACAACACCGTAATAGATATCACCATCTTGTGCGTCAGGCAGGTTGTAGTTCAGTTGCAATTGGTAAGGAGTTAAGCCATCTGTTGATGCAGGGCCTTCTATGGTCATGTTAGATTCATCTGATGTGCTGACAATTCCTAAGCTCACGGCAAATTCGTCTGCAACATTTTTTGGATCTTCATAATCGTATTTCCAGTTGGCTACAATTGCCCAGTAGCGTCCTGGAGTCGGTGCATTGATGGCACAAAAGTCCCCATTATCGGTATACGAGTAACACAAGGCTTCGTCGATCCATTGGATTTCGCCATCTTGGTTGATATCCATTCCTATATCGATAGAGGTGTAAGCGTGTCTAGGTGCTGACAGCATTTCCCACACGACGCGCTTAGTACCTTCTGGAACATCAAAGAAGATAACCTTGGCACCGCCATCTTCAATTTCTTGCACGGTTAAGCCGTCTGAGTAGAGACGTGCTTCTGCACGAGGTAGAGCGTAGTTAAAAGTTTCACCTTTGCTTAGGCCGAATACTTGTGAGTTTAACGACTGAATTTCAGCTGTATTTAGCATTGGCGTTAAGGTGTGTCCCTGTTCACGGTGAATAACGCCGGTGACTTCTGATGGCAGATTGTCACCGCTATAGCGCACGCCCACAGGTAAGTGCTGCTGCGGTGTGCCAGCGGTGCTTGGAGTTAACTTGACCGAGCCAGTAAGTTGTAGGCTCGACGAATCAGCGCCAATGGCTTCAACTTCTAACACTTTTGCCTTTAGGCTAATTGCTTGTGACTCTCCAGCTTTAAGGCTAAAGCTCTTTGGTGATACTTCAAGTTCGAGCATTGGTGCGCCATCAATGTGGCTAGCTTGGGCATCTACAGTCCAAGTACCATCTTCCGTAGCCGTTACTGTGCGCATCCAGCTACAGGTGCCAGCACAACTGTCATGGTAGAAGTAAGGCAAGTTAAGAGTATGGATATTGCCACCGTTATGTGGGTTTGCTGCGCGATAATTGTCAGAGGTTTCATCTAACAATAAACCTGCATTATTTGCGCGGGCCACATGTATCACCCCACTACCAGCGTCGCTGTATCCTGCAGTTACCGGATCAAAAGGCGATGCATCTCGCGAGCGTGTGGCACTGTCTAATGATGCGGTTGTCATTAACGCTGATTGGATCTGCGCTGCAGTCCATTCTGGATGCGATTGAGTAAGTAAAGCCATAGCGCCAGCAACATGGGGAGCTGCCATTGAGGTACCACTAATCGCCGCATAATCTGCTGGCATACCTTGAGTGCTAAATGGCATCTCATCTGCCCATGCGGCATAAACATCTACACCAGGAGCTGCAAGGTTAGGTGACATCACATCTGGGGCTTCGAGGTTGGGGCCTCTAGAGGAAAAGTCGGCAACATAATCGGCCGCTCTTTGATTTAATACCACTTCGGAAGCTGTGATTGTCAGGGTGTGGCCGCTGCCTGCTGCTAACCAATCTTCTAGCCCAAAATAACCGTTGGCATAATTACCCTTGTAACTGGCATTGTCGATATTAATTCCGGGAATGCTGTAGGGATCGTTATGAATTGGATCGGCGTAACCTGAATTCCACAGAATAAAGCCGCCCGCACCACCGGCTTGAACATGACTCGCTTTAGTCACTCTTGGAATATCGCCTCGTTTACAAATAACGATTGGCGCTGTGGTAAATGCAGCTCCTTGTGGATCAGTATCAAAAAAACCGTCAGTGAAAGGTTCGTTACATTTCTCAAATTCACTACCGTAGGCTTTAGCCTCAATGACTGGCCCTGTGTATTCTCCGGTTATACCACCGCCCTCAAGATCGGGGAAGGGTTGCTCGCCACCTATTGCTGCAGTAATCATTTTGCCTTCAACGGCAATTTCACGGCCATGGGTGGTTGCCGCAACTGAAGTGAGCCAAGGAGAGAAGTGATCAATGGCACCACGCGCTTGGCTAGCATGTCGCGGTGAATATGAATTACCAGCTGATGCAGCCACAGAGATCCCAGCTTCTCGGGCTGCTAAAAAGCCCATTTCCATTGGGTCATCCCAGGGGAACGTGCCGTATGGACTACCAATTGAATAGTTGATGACGTCAACCCCGTCAGCTACAGCATCTTCAATACCTGCAAGTAATGCTGCGCCGGGACAACCGCCGTAGCCATCACCATAACTGCCATCGCCGGGATAACAGACTTGATACATGATGATATTAGCGCGAGGAGCGACACCGGATATTTTATCGAATTTAAGCCCTGTTGCGATTCCATCACCGGTTTCGGCTGGTGAGCCAACAACATGGTCAACATTGAACAGCTCATTACCTGCAGCAGTTGAGGCGGTATGAGAGCCGTGACCATTATAGTCTTCACCATTTTGCGGACGTTTAGGGTCGGTGATATTCCAAGAGGGTTGATCAGGTTGAAAAGCTGCATCTAGGTAACTGCTGGTAATGCTTTCATAGGAACGAACACCAATCAATTTGTCGTTACACATACTAGCGAATTCGGTTTTTTCACAATCTCCTAAATAGCTGTCATAACGGGCTGGCTTTGTGTGAACGTAACCGTCACCGGCTACAGCGGCAAAAGAGGGATGATCACTATTAATACCGGTATCGAGTACACCGATCACAATACCTTCACCTTTATATTTGTCATCGGCAGCAGTGCCAGTCCAGACTTTGTCTGCGCCAATATGCTCGGGACCGACATCTGAATGTAGCTCATACCTTTTCTCTAAACTTACATTACGCACGCCTGCAAGCTGTGCAACGTTTGCAGCTTGCTCTTGCGTCATACGTGCGGCCAAGCCATTAAAGGCTAAGGTATAGCGATTTTTAATGTCTAGATTGCCTCCGACTTGTCCTGAGATCTGGCTTATCACGCTATCTTGTTGGCCTGATAGATATTGACGGTAGCTTTTAACTGCACTGCTATTGAGGTTTAACTTGTTGTAACCACGTGGGTTTAACATAGCTGGTATAGAATTGACAGTAGGTGAGGTTGCTTGTAGGTGATTGACTCCGCCTTTATACAAAGAGACGGGTTTATCGCTTAACTCAATAATATAGGTTTGTTCACCAGTAAGGCCTACTTGGTACTTAAAAGGGACTTTGTTGTCTTTGTTGATCGCAATTGAACGATGGACGTTTTTACCGTTACTATTCGGGCGGTTGATGGTGTTTCCGGCTCTATCTTTACCACTTTGGAGCTCTTCATTGTATTTTAGGATAGCGTCGGTGATCTCAATACTGCGCATATTATCAGATGCAGCCACTGCGCCAGCACTTGCGGCATAGATAGCCGCAATAGTCATCAGACTTATTTTTTTTAGTTTCATTGTCCTACCTTTGTGTTGTATTTGTGCGGCTTAATTGTTAAATAATTGTTGTTTTGGCGGCCAATAGTTACGATGAATGCAGGTATAGCTGATAGGTATTTCACTTTTTTTTAGCCAGAAAACACGACTGTATTTAGGTAAAGGCTGAGTTTATTTACTTAGATTAGGCTGTTTATTACGACGTATCTTGATTGATAAAGCGCACATTTATGGGCTTTGAGGGCTAGTCATAATGAGTTGGTTACATTTGATACAAGTTGTCACACTTTGATTGAGGCAAGCTTGAATCGACTTGTTATCTAGCATAGGTTGGTAGGCAGCCGAGCCGGCTTGGTTTAATCGAGAGTTAACCTTTAACTGTTATTATCAGTTAAAGGTTACAGCTTGCAGCGGGCTTGAATTTATCTAGATTAATTAATTTTTGTTGGGTGAGGTATATGGAGTTAAGGCATATCAAACACTTTGTGGCGTTGGCTGAATGCAAGAGCTTTAGTGTCGCCGCCGATAAGTTAGCCATAACTCAACCGTCATTGACTCGCAGTATCCAAAAGATGGAACAGAACCTTGGGGTGCAACTATTTACTCGAGATTCACGGCACGTAAAGTTAACCTTTCATGGTGACTTAGTGCTAAAACATAGCGATAAGATTTTGAACCGAGTACATCTACTCGAGTCTGATATCAAAATTAACAGCGGTAAATCGAGCGGTAAGCTGGTAATTGGTGGCGGTACTTTAGCCTCAAGTAATATTTTAAGCGAGATTTTGAGCGAGTTTTCAAGGCATTCTCCTTCGATCAGCGTAGAGCTGCGCACCCGAGACATTAGCGAGTTAAGTGAGCTGCTTTCCCGTGGAGAACTAGATTTATTTGTGTCTGAAACCAAGGTTACAGGTTTTGATAAACGCGATGATTTAGAAGTGATTAATTATTGTCAATCGAGTGGTGTCTTTTGTTGTCGGCCTGATCATCCTTTAGTGAGAGAGGAAAACCTCTATACGCCAAGATTAAAGGACTTTCCAATAGCGATCCCTCGGGCTACAACCCACGAAATAGAAAGTTTATTTGGCGACTTATTTGATACGAGTCGTCCGGCTTTTTCAGGTCTGCTGAGATTTGAAATTTTTCAGTCTATCCGTTTGTTGCTTTATAACAGCGATATGATTGGCTTATTACCTCAAGTGATAATTGATGATGAGTTAAATGCTGGGCACTTAGTGCTATTAAACGTTAAAGATATGCCTGATATTAAAGTGGACTATGGTGCGGTGTATTTAAAAGCCCGTGGCTTAAGTCCTGCTGCCAAGGAGTTTATCTCATTTATTGGCACGGCAGGGGAGTAGCCGTTTGTGGCGAGAATAAGCCGCTAAAACTGATAAAGGCTGCATTGATGATACATTGCAGCCTTTATTTATTATCGTGCTAGCGTGTTATTATTTTTGTAATTCGATTTTGCCGCTAATTGTTGAGGCACTAAGCTCGGCGTTGCCATTACCTGTTTGGAATTTCAAGTAGGTTTGTGGAGAGTACTTTTCTTTACTGACTTTGTCGTTAGTCAGCTTATTGCTGATCTTACCGCCTGGGCCACCATTAATATTAAAGCTAACATCGGTATTATCGATAAATTTGATTTCAATATCGCCACTTACGCTGCCAAGTTTTGCTCGACTCGACAAGGCGTTAAGTGAAAGCTCTAAATCGCCACTTACGGTTTTGACTGACAATACATCCACATTGCCTAATGCGATTGTAGCGTCACCAGATACAGATTCAATTGCGACTTTGGTTGCTTTAGTATCGGCTGTTAGTTCGCCACTGACCATTTGGTAGCTTAACGCGCCCGAACTTTGGGTATCTTTTATATCTCCAGATACGGTTTGCAGCTTCGTTTTACCCGTCAAGCTGCGGGTGGAAATATCGCCAGAAACAGTCTGTAGTAGGGTTTTATCAGCTAACGCATTTGCCTTGATGTTGCCGCTTACTGAACTGACATCCAATGTGCCAGTTAAGTTATCAAGTGTGTAATTTGCAGATACGCCTTCGGCATCCAGCTTAAGCTTATTTGGCAGTGTGATAACGAGATCGGAGCCATCTCTATTACTACCACTGTATTGACGGGGTAAAGTATCTTCTATCACCACTTTGTTACCGTTGACAGTAAAGGTAAACCCTTCGCTGAGTTCGTCTAATGTACCTTTAACCGCAATTTCATTTTTATCCCAAGACTTAAAGGTCACGCTGCCTCGTTGTACTTTTACTTTTACGGCGGGGTTAGCCTGTACATTTTGTTGCTGCTCAATAGCCTCGCCGGCAATTGCGGATTGACTAAATATAAATGCTGCGGCGATGAGTGGTGTGCTCAATGATAATTTCATGGTTAAGCTCCTTGAGGTAATGGGGTAACTGGCAAAGTTTGGCCTTGTCGGAGTAATTCAATCTCTCGTTGTTGAGTCCAAAGCCATAGTTGCCATAGTTCCTTGTCGTTAGGTGTTTGTTGTAATGCTTGATAGATCTGCTCTGCAGCTTTCCTCAATTGCTCGATACCTTTTTCAAGTGGTAAGCCTATTTCAGTGGCTTGCCAGTTGGTAAGTTGGTGCTGGGTTAATTGCGCAACTTGCAATTGATGCTGGTTTTTTATTTCGCTAAGGGTCGCCAAAAGTGCTGATGGTGCTTTAGGTGTTAATAAACTCGCTTTTTGTTGCCACATATGGCTACCAACTAGGCCAATCATCAAGGCTATACTCGCGACAGCAAGGCGTTTAAATACTGGTGATGGTTTAGCATTATTTTGTACTTGGTGGAATTCAGGCTTATCAAGCTGTTTTTCAATATCATGCCAAAGATCTTTTTGTGGCTCGATATCTTTAGGAGCCTGATTAATTAGTTGCGATAGCTTAGCGTTTGTATTAGTCATTGTGGCCTCCTGTATCTGTTGGTTCTTTATCTATTATTGCTTCTAGTAACTTTTGCGCTCTATGGTATTGCGCTTTACTCGTGCCTGTAGCGATTCCCATTAATAGGGCTACTTCTTCGTGTTTGTAACCTTCTAACGCATGCAGTACGAATACAATTCTGGCTCGCTCTGGTAGTTTGAGTAAGATTTTATCTAAGTCTTCATATTCATCACTAACGCTATGTACATCGATATCGCTGCTAACAAAGCGTGACCAAAATGAACGATGCTTCTTTACGCTAGAAAGCGCCTGATTAACACAGAGGCTATGAAGCCAAGTTGTGAACTGGCTTTCACCTCTAAATTGCGGCAGTTTTTGCCAAAGTCTGACAAAGCAATCTTGAGTCGCT
Organism: Shewanella sp. 10N.261.52.F9; assembly: GCF_041471165.1. NCBI lineage: Bacteria > Pseudomonadati > Pseudomonadota > Gammaproteobacteria > Alteromonadales > Shewanellaceae > Shewanella > Shewanella sp. 10N.261.52.F9. The sequence goes on along the minus strand of NZ_JBFRNX010000001.1, from coordinate 14,066 downwards.
TCCTCAGCTAATGGCACTTGGCCAGTGATCCTTAAGCAAAGGGCATACACTCGCTGGTGGTGTAGCTGATACAGCTGCTTAAAAGCGGCTTTATCACCTAGCTTGGCTTTATCGATAAGTTCAGGTTCTAGAAGCGGTCGCTGCTCTATTGCCTGTATTTGTGCTGTCACTTTATTTTCCTTGTGCGCAGTGAATACTAATAAGACACAGCCAATAGATAAAAAGGTTTAAATGCAACCACAATTATTTTAGGGCGAGAGCTGGAAATTTGAATTTTGGTGGATTAACTTGCAGTTAAATTGAACAATATACCTGATAAATAAAAAGGAGCGCTACTGGCTCCTCTGGATTTATCACTACTTAAAGCGCCAATTAGGGACGGTTAACTTAGTTTGGAAAACACAAGTTGAGCACCAACAAGATCTGCCAGCGCCGTTCCTACTGTCTTGAAAATAGTAATTTCATTTTCGCTAGTACGGCCGTTAATTTGTGCGCTACAAAGCTGTCCTAGTTCGCCCTTTACATCATCAAATGCGAATACGCCTTCTTTTATAGGCAGGAGTAATTCACCTGCTTCAGCAAAGACATTGATTTTTGAGTCGACAAATACAGAAGATTTTAGGATGAGTTTATTGTCGAATTCACGTCTGTCGTGATTATGATTACCGACAAAGTCAGTATGTGTGCCAGCTTGTACCCAATCGCCATCAAATAGCGGGGTTGGGCTGGCTGTTGCACAACTGATGATATCGGCCTCTCGGACACTTTTTTCTAGATCAGTACAGAGCATGACTTCAATATCGGCACGTTTATTACGAATTAACTCAATCGTTTTACGAACCTTTTCTTCGCTGCGTCCACAAACGGTAACTTGGGTAATGGGACGAACACTAGCGTGAGCCAACGCCATAAATGAGGCTAAGTTGCCAGTACCAAAAACTAATAGCTTGCTAGAGTCTTTGCGTGATAAGTAACGGCTGCCTAAGGCTGAAATTGCGGCAGTGCGCCAAAAGGTAACACTGGTTCCATCGACTAAGGCCTGAGGTTCGCCAGTTTCACGGCTAAAAACTAAGATTTTTGAATAAAGACTAGCAAGGTTTGAATCTTTTTTAGGATTACCCGGAAAATAAGTAAAGGCTTTTACGGCTATGGCTTTTTCATTCCATGAGGGCAGCACGGCAAAGGCATCACTATGGCTAGCAGATTTATCAAGACTAAAGACTTGGCGTTGTGGCATGCCTGCAGGTCGAGAAAATGTCTCATCTAGGGCATGGATTAGATCAGGAAAATTAAGTGACTGGTGAACTGACTCTGCATTAATGACTAACATGAAAACCTCCATTTAAGTATATTTTATACTATTTATGAGGGTGGCCTGAGTCAATTAACTTTTATTTGTTGAATTATTTTCAACTTAATAATTAGTATGTTGCCTTGTGTTAGCGAATGTTTGCTATTGTTCGGCGCTTTTGTAGCTAAACCTACTATATAATCGGCCGATAAAGTTGAATGACCGCCTTAGAGCTGTGTAAGCAGTGTTTTCTAAGAAGTTAAAGTTGATATAAAAGAGAACGATAATGCTAATACGTAATAAACTACTTTTAAGCGCTGGGGTGTCGATTACCGCGTTAGCCGCTATGTTTGGCCTGCAAATTTACTTTAGCCAAATACAAACTGAACTTGCCCACACTTCACAAGATATTGCTGAGCTAAAAAGCCAAATGCTGAGCCTGCGTAAAGATGAAAAAGATTTTCTCTCAAGAAACGATCTGCAATATGTTGATAAACATGCTGAGCATAATAATGACGTTACCGCTCTGGCTGGGAAATTGTCTAATGTATTTAATAAGTACGATATCCCCAGCGATAGCTTAAACCTGTTTAACCAATCTTTAGCCAGCTATAACTTAGCGTTTTCTCATGTCGTTGAGCTTAATCAACAGATAGGTTTAACACCAAAAAGTGGTTTGTATGGCACCTTAAGATCGGCAGTACATCAGGTTGAATCTGTTATTACAGATTATAACAATCCGTTATTAATGGTGCATATGCTGCAATTAAGACGAGCTGAAAAGGACTTTATGCTTAGGCGTAGTGAGAGCTATGTGGTTAAGTTTGATAAAGGCTTAGCGCAGTTGATTGATGATATCAAATCTTCTCAACTCTCAGTCGATACTAAGCAGCAAGTGAACAAACTTTTACAGCAATACAATACTGACTTTAAACAACTGGTCGAGAAAGAAAAATTACTTGGACTGACTATTTCTGAAGGTGAACTTGGCCAATTACGTCAAGCTGTAGCGAATACAGAGCAAGCGTTAGCGCAACTCGATTTGTTAGCCGCAGAGGCGATTACTAAGAGAGAGGATTCTGCATTTGTTGTTGGTTTGTCGATTGCCGTGTTAATTGCGCTGGCATTGGCATTTGCAACCCTTACTATTATTCGCAGTATTATTGAGCCTGTTAAACGTATTACTGATGTCATCACCCATATTGAGGAAAACAAAGATCTATCGATGCGATGTGATGCCAGTAGCGATGATGAGCTTGGGCAAATTGCCAAACACTTTAATAGTATGGTTGAAAGCTTCCAGCAGCTGATTCATCAAGTGACTCAATCGGTTGAGACTATGAATCAGTCTTGCCAAGATTTATCTGGCAATGTTGCACGAGCTTCAAAAGGGGCTGAAAATCAGCTAAATGAAACCGATATGGTGGCGACAGCCATTACCGAGATGGGAGCGACCATAGATGAGATTGCTAAAAATACTGAGCTAGCAGCAAATAAGGCAAGTACGACTCACGATAACGCACAAACAGGTAAAGCAGGTGTTGAGCAAACTATTGAGAAAATAGAGTTATTAGCCCAACAAATTAACGAATCTGCTGCAGTTGTGAGCGATCTTGAAAAAGACAGTGAGACTATTGGTAGTGTGCTTGATGTGATCCGTGGAATTGCTGAGCAAACGAACTTGTTAGCATTAAATGCGGCAATTGAAGCGGCGCGAGCGGGCGAGCAAGGCCGTGGTTTTGCGGTTGTAGCTGATGAAGTACGTAGTCTTGCGATGCGTACTCAAGAGTCGACTGAAGAGATAGCATCGATAATTCAAACCTTGCAGTCACGTACGCACTCTATTGTTAGTTTGATGCAATCTAGCCGTGAACAAGGCAATGAAAGCGCCGAGCAAGCAGCGTCAGCAGGAACCTTATTGCAGCAAATTAATAGTGACGTCACCAATATTATGGATATGAGTACTCAGATTGCTGCTGCAATTGAAGAACAAAGCATGGTGGCTGCAGAAGTGAATCAAAATGTAGTGGTGATCCGTGATATCGCTCAAGAAACTGCTGATGTGGCTACTCAGAACTCGACCGCAACTGAAGAGGTTAGAGAGCGAGCTGAATTTTTACAGGATGCAGTGAGTAAATTTAAAGTTTAACTTTACCGTTTTTCAATGTAGCAAAGGCCTCGATTTCACTCGGGGCTTTTTTATTTCAAGGCTTCTTTGGCGGGAGAGGATAAAAGCTAGGGGATGAATATGAGAGCAGCTATATGAATTTAGACATAAAAAAACCTCGCATAGCGAGGTTTTAATTTAGCAACTTAAGGTCTTAATTTGCCTTGTTGCCGGTTTAGTTGTTGCAACACCTAAACGAAATATTGGTGCCCGAACCCGGAATCGAACCAGGGACACGAGGATTTTCAATCCTCTGCTCTACCGACTGAGCTATTCGGGCAACGGGCGCTATTAAAAGGCTTTTACCGGTTTGAGTCAACCCATTTTTGCAAATTGATGCATTTTCTTATTAGTATGTTGAATAATTAGGCATTTAGCGTTAGAAGTGAGCACTATAGACATATTAACGCTAATTATTGCTTAAGCTATTGTATGTTGGGAGAATATGCTGGTTAAATTGTAAGGTTATGTTGGCGCCAGCATTGTTAGCCAAAAGGAGAGATGGATTGGTAAGCCAAACACGCTTGATCTGGAAGATCCAGCAACGACCGATAGCTATGTTTATTGTGATAGCGCTGTTGGTCGTCATGTCTGTTATGGGGTTTCATCGACTTAAGTTAGATTTCGATTTTAGTGACTATTTTTCGCCGTCTGAACCTAGGTTTATGGCGCTCCAAAGCATGAGCGAAAAATTTGAGCGTCATGATCAGCTATGGATGCTACTTGAAACGAGTGCAGATTGGCGTGAGGATGAGTCACAACAGCTGCTAATCGACTTTATAGAAAGGCTAGAGGCCAACTCTGATATTAAAAGCGTCCAAGGCTACAATCAGTTTTTACAGGGCACAGCTCAAGTAGAGAAGTTACTGTCTTATAAAACTCACCCAAGACTAAGTTCTGTATTGTCTGACGATGGTCAGGCTGTTTTGTTACGCTTGCAGCTGCAGCAACAAATTCTGTCAAATTCACACTCTGCTAATCCACTATCACAAAATGCTTTGTCGCAGAGCCAGTGGCTTGATGCGGTTTTGCAAACGATTGATAGTGATAGCCAGCGCTTCTGGCAGCCAACGGCTGTGAATGTCTATTTAAATGGTACCCATGCTCTGAATTGGCAGTATGCAAAGGTATTACGACATGACTTAAGTTGGTTTGCTCCAGGTCTATTGGGGATCATTTTCTTCATGGCGTTGTTATTCATTAGGCAAAAAATGTGGATTATGGCGCTATGCTTTAATAGTGCGGTGACCTTAACGCTAACATTAGGCCTCGCGGCATGGTGCCAGCTAACATTGGCTGCGATTAGCGCCTTTGTGCCAGTGATAGTGGTCACACTAGGTTTAGCCTATGCGTCGCACCTATATTTTGCTTGGCAAGCAGAGGTGAGAGCCGGAAATAGTCAGGATAATGCCTTGAAAACAACAGTGAAGGCTAACCTAGCACCGTTATTTTATTCAAGTATCACGACAATATTTGGCTTTAGCCTACTGACACTAAGCCCGTCTCCACCAATACAAAGCTTTGGGATATTAGTGGCTTTTGCTGTGCTGTGTAATTACCTGTTGAGCCTGACCAGTTTAATTTTTTTCGCTAAATATTCCAAAGCTAAAACAAGTCAATTACTTAATTTTCATTATGTTATTGAGCTTGGAAAGCATAATGCTAAGCGGCCATTTTCAGTTATGTTAGGGGTCGTTTTATTTAGCGTAATAGCTTTGATTAGCGTATCAAAACTTACCTTAAATGATGACCCATTGAGCTACTTCTCTACATCCAATCCATTCACCGTATCGAGTCAAAAAATGGCGCAATACTTCTCTGGAATCAATTTGCAACACTATGTGATCTCTGGGCAAGAACCTAAGCAAATAGATAAAGTAGAGATTAGTTTTATCTATAAATTTAGCCGATACCTTAAACAACAACCGCAAGTGGTAAATGTTCAGCATATTGGCGATTGGATTAAAGCCGCTGGCATTGGTCAAACTCGATTTAAACAAGTCTTAGCTGACAATAGCTCAGCCGAACTCGGGCTGCAAAGTGAGTTATCGCCTGATAAACACTCCACGCTATTAACCCTCAATTTAGAGCCCATGACGGCAATGGAGTTAATTGAGTTTGAACAGGGGGTGAACAGATGGCTACGCGACAATGCAAAAATGGTCAATGTTAGCCCGCCTCTAGGGAGTAATTTATTATTTGCTCACTTGAGCATTGATAATGCCAATAATATGCTGACTTCATTTGCTGTGGCATTGATTGCTTTAGCCATATTGTTAAGCATACTCAAGCGTTCATTAGTGTTTGGCTTGATAGGCTTGCTACTTAACTTTTTACCGCTATTGTGGGTATTCGCACTTTGGCAAGTTAGCGGTGGTTTTATTAGTCTGGGTGCTGCAGTTGTATTGGGAATGATGCTGGGTATTATTGTCGATGATACTTTGCATTTAATGTTGAAACTGCCTGATGCACGAAACTTAACTGCAGCAAGTATGTGGCAGAGTCTAAATAAAGTACTACCGGTGATAAGCTTTACCACCTTGACTATAGCTTTGGGGTTTTCGATAGGATTGGTATCGGAATTTACACCGATAGCTCAATTGAGTTTACTGTCGTGTTTGGTTGTCGTTTTTGCATGGGGCTTTGATGTGTTGATGCTACCAGTGCTTTATCAACGATGGATCATTAAGAATAAGGTCATTAACGGTAGTGATACGAAATAGTATTCATGACTTTAAAAATCAATGCAGCAGAGCTGAACGGATTAGGTTGTATCAATAAAAAGAACAACAGCTAAAATTTAAGTTTTGCATCGATTACGTAAATAGTGATTATTATTTAGCTATGCAAGTCAAAATTTGTACAAAAAATAAAGGCCTCAATTGAGGCCTTTATTTATCATCGAATCTGTATGTTTTACGGTTTTAATTGCTAACTAATTTGTTGTTTGGAAAATTAGCTTTCATAACCATGAGTGCATGATCTTTAAGCTTTTCTTGTCCTAGCTCACCGTATGCAGTAGACATGATTTCTAATGCTTTTTCAGCTGACGGTGTACCTGGGTAAGTCTCTAAAACTGATTGTGCACGCACAGCTGCCGCACTCCAAGCATTCATTTTTATGTAGTATTCAGCTACCTTGATCGAGTAAAGTGCCAGTCTATTTTTAAGGTGCTGCATGCGTTTTTGCGCATCTGCTGCATACTTACTGTTTGGATAAGACTTAATTAGTCGATCAAAATCTTTAAATGCATCTTGTGCTGCTTTAGGGTCGCGGTCAGAACGATCGATATTTAGCATATCGTGAAATAGGTATCGATCAGACTGCATATTGACTAAGCCGCGCATATAGTAAACATAATCAATATCTTTATGGGTTGGGTTTAAGCGAATAAAACGATCGATGTTCGCAATACCTGACGCTGGATCGTCAAGTTTGTAATAGGCATAAATAAGATCAAGCTGTACTTGAGTTTTATGCGGTCCGAAAGGAAAGCGTGAATCCAAGGCTTCTAGAGAACGCACAGCTTTGCTGTAATTCCCTAGCTCCATTGAGGTTCTAGCTTGAGAATAAAGCACTTCTGGTGAGCTTTTTGTCATTACAGGGTCTTGGCCCTGTTTGCTACTACAGGCCGTAGCTGCGAGTGTAATAAGGACTACAGCGACACTTTTGGCAATTTTATGCATACTTGAATTCGATTCTTTTAAAGTTGTTGTTAAGAATTTTTCCATTTCACGATAAAATAGAAACAATCCGATTGTAACAGATAGTAAACATTTTTGGACCCAGAAAAGTGGGTACGGTTCATATGACACAAGAGATTAATCTAAAAAGCGAGATCACAGCAACACAAACCGGACAGAGATTAGACCAAACTTTGGCTGATTTGTTCCCGGATTACTCGCGCACACGAATTAAAGAGTGGATTTTATCCGGCTCAGTTAGTATCGATGGCGAGGTTTCTGACAAGCCAAGACTTAAAGTGCTTGAAGGTCAGGTAGTCACTATTGGTGCCACGCTTGAAGAAGAAACTAAAGCACAAGCTGAAGCGATTGATTTAGATATCGTGTATGAAGATGACCATATTTTGGTTATTAACAAGCAAGCTGGTTTGGTTGTGCACCCTGGTGCGGGCAACCAAAATGGTACCTTGATGAATGCACTACTGCATCATTGTCCAGGTATTGAACTAGTTCCACGTGCAGGTATTGTGCATCGTTTGGATAAAGACACTACCGGTTTGATGGTAGTTGCTAAAACGGTTGAAGCACAGACTCACCTTGTGAGCGCACTGCAGGCTCGTGAAATTACTCGTGAATACGAAGCGATTGTCACAGGCACAATTATTGCTGGTGGCACAGTTGATGAGCCTATCGACCGTCACCCGACTAAACGTACCCATATGGCAGTTGTTCATAATGGTAAGCCTGCGATGACTCATTACCGTGTGGCTGAAAAGTTTAGAGCGCATACGCGTTTGAGACTGCGTCTTGAATCTGGTCGTACTCACCAAATCCGTGTGCATATGGCACATATTGGTCATGTATTGGTTGGTGACCCAGTTTATGCTGGTCGTCCACGTCCGCCAAAAGGTGCTGCACCAGACTTTTTTGAAACCTATATGGGCTTCAAACGTCAAGCACTGCACGCAGTAAGACTTGAATTAGCACATCCGTTTACTTGTGAAATCATGAGCTGGCAAGCCCCAATTCCTGATGACATGGTAAAGCTAACTAAAGCTCTGCGTAAAGACACTGAAGAAAATCCAACAGTGTATTAATGAGTCAGCATATTGAAAGTCAAGCTTGGTTTATTCCATCGGGAGTAAGCTTGGCTTTTTCGACTCGAGAAGGTGGCTGCAGTCAGCCACCTTACGCTAGCCTTAATCTTGGGCTGCACGTTGGCGACGATCCGCAAATGGTTCTAGCTAACCGTCTGCTCATTGAGCAACAACTTTCTCTTTCAGCAAAACCTGCCTGGCTAGAACAGACTCACAGCATTGATGTGGTTGAAGCCGATAATAGCCAAGTGATTAATGCCGATGGCAGCTACACCCAAAGTAATGAGCAAGTGTGCGTGGTGATGACTGCAGATTGCTTACCTGTATTGCTATGTGATGAAAATGGCACCGAAGTTGCCGCCGTTCATGCAGGTTGGCGCGGTTTATGTGATGGTATTATTGAAACCGCAGTGGCAAAGTTTACCCATAAGCCAAATGAGCTGGTGGCGTATTTAGGCCCGGCTATTGGTCCGAATGCGTTTGAAATCGGCCCAGAGGTTAAAGCACTATTCGAGGCAAAGCATCCGCTAAGTGGCCAGTTTTTTAGCGCTCATATCAATGCTCAAGGTGAGCAAAAATACATGGCTGATATTCAAGGTTTGGCCGAGTTTAGATTGGCATTATTAGGTGTGACGCGTATTTATCGAGACAAACGCTGCACGGTTGCTGAGCAACAAAGCTTTTTTTCTTATCGTCGTGACGGTATTACTGGCCGTATGGCATCATTTATTTGGCTTAATCGTTAACTCTTTACTTGATATTGTTCAAATAGCCCCCATCTTTTAAGTAACATCAATTTCGCTTTAACGCGGAGTGACCCCTTTTCTAATGTAAGTAGAAGTGCCAATGGATTGATACTGATTGGTATTAGATTATCCAGTGCATTCCTGCAGTTATTCTGCAGCTTTCCATGCCTTTTATTTATTATTTTTTTATGAGTTATCGGAGGATTTATGCGATTAGATCGTATGACCAATAAATTCCAGATTGCCATCTCGGATGCTCAGTCATTGGCACTAGGACGAGATCACCAATTTATTGAACCATCACATTTGATGATGGCGTTACTGAATCAAGATGGGGGCTCAATTCACCCACTACTGACTCAAGCAGGGATCCAAGTGAGCACCTTGCGCTCGTTACTGAGCCAAGATCTTGAACAAAAGCCACAAGTAGAAGGCACTGGCGGTGACGTGCAGTTATCTCAAGCGCTTATTCGCTTGCTAAACTTGTGCGATAAACTGGCGCAAAAACGTAAAGACAAGTTTATCTCTAGTGAGTTATTCGTTTTGGCTGCGCTTGAGGGCAATGATCCTTTAGCGCAAGCACTTAAACAATCGGGTGCGACTAAAGAGTTAATGGAGTCGACCATTGACCAAGTACGTAATGGCCAAAATGTCGATGATCCAAACGCTGAAGATCAACGTCAGGCACTTAAGAAATTTACGGTTGATTTAACCGAGCGTGCAGAGCAAGGAAAACTTGACCCTGTGATTGGTCGTGACGATGAAATTCGCCGCACGATTCAAGTGTTGCAGCGCCGCAGTAAGAACAACCCTGTACTTATTGGTGAGCCGGGGGTGGGTAAAACCGCGATTGTTGAAGGGTTAGCGCAGCGCATCATCAACAACGAAGTACCAGAAGGCATTAAAAATAAGCGTGTATTGTCTTTAGACATGGGCGCGTTAGTTGCCGGTGCTAAATATCGTGGTGAATTTGAAGAACGCTTAAAAGCGGTACTAAATGAGCTTTCGCAAGAAGAGGGGCAAGTGATCCTCTTTATTGATGAGCTACATACTATGGTGGGTGCGGGTAAGTCTGATGGCGCAATGGATGCGGGTAACATGTTAAAGCCTGCACTTGCCCGAGGTGACTTACATTGCGTTGGTGCGACAACGTTAGATGAGTATCGTCAATACATTGAAAAAGACGCTGCACTAGAGCGTCGCTTCCAAAAAGTGCTGGTTGATGAGCCAAGTGTTGAAGATACCATTGCTATTTTACGTGGTTTAAAAGAGCGCTATGAGTTGCATCACCATGTAGAAATTACCGACCCTGCGATTGTCGCTGCGGCGAGCATGTCGCACCGTTATATTTCAGATCGTAAGTTGCCAGATAAAGCTATCGACTTAATAGACGAAGCTGCATCGAGTATCCGTATTCAGATAGACTCTAAGCCAGAGTCTCTGGACAGACTAGAGCGTCGTGCGATTCAGTTGAAACTTGAAGAGCAAGCTTTGAGTAAAGAGGCTGATGAAGCAAGTTTGCGTCGTTTAGATACTTTGCGTACAGAGCTTAAAGATGTAGAGGCTAAAGCCGCTGAGCTGAATGAGATTTGGCATACAGAAAAGGCAGCGTTAGCTGGCACTCAGCATATTAAGGCAGATCTTGAGCAAGCGCGTATGGATTTAGAAGTTGCTCGTCGTGCGGGTGACTTAACTAGAATGTCTGAACTACAGTATGGTCGTATTCCTGAGCTTGAAAAGCAGTTAGATCTTGCTGCACAAGCTGAAATGCAAGATATGACACTGCTACGTAACAAAGTTACCGACGTAGAAATCGCTGAAGTGTTATCAAAAGCGACGGGGATCCCTGTTTCTAAGATGCTTGAAGGTGAGCGTGACAAATTGCTTAAGATGGAAGATGCGTTGCATGAACGGGTTATTGGTCAGAATGAAGCGGTAAATTCGGTATCGAATGCAATTCGTCGTAGCCGTGCAGGGCTTGCAGATCCAAATCGTCCAATCGGTTCTTTTCTATTTTTAGGCCCAACCGGTGTCGGTAAAACTGAATTATGTAAGTCACTGGCTAAGTTCCTATTTGATACCGAGTCAGCTCTGGTTCGTATCGATATGTCTGAGTTTATGGAAAAGCACTCTGTATCGCGTTTAGTCGGTGCTCCTCCAGGCTATGTTGGCTATGAAGAAGGCGGTTATTTAACTGAAGCTGTTAGGCGTAAACCTTATTCGGTGATTTTACTGGATGAAGTAGAGAAAGCACATCCCGATGTATTTAACATTTTATTGCAGGTATTAGATGATGGTCGTCTGACTGATGGTCAAGGCCGCACCGTTGATTTTAGAAATACCGTGGTCATTATGACTTCCAACTTAGGTTCTGATCTGATCCAACTTGGTTTTGGCAATCAAAGTTATGATGAGATGAAATCAGACGTGATGCAGGTGGTGACGCAAAACTTTAGGCCTGAGTTTTTAAACCGTATCGATGAAGCTGTTGTGTTCCATCCTCTAGATGAGAATAATATTGCTCATATCGCTGGCATTCAAATCGAAGGGCTTAAAAAGCGTCTTGCAGATAAAGATTATGGCCTAGAGATGACTGATGAAGCTTTAGCGTTAATAGCAAGAGCTGGTTTTGATCCTATCTATGGTGCACGACCGCTTAAAAGAGCCCTGCAGCAAGAAGTTGAAAATCCATTAGCGCAGCAAATATTAAGTGGCAAGTTGTTACCTGGCAAGGCGATTAAAATCGTGGTTGAAGATGATGCCTTAACTTTTTCACAATAATACTTGTTCTGTAGTTTGTTTTAACTGCTTATAATAGCTTTCTACATTTAAAAATGGTCTCAGTTTTATGAGGCCATTTTTTATGCCAATGAGTAGGCAGTTAAGTGAAGAACCTGATAATGAGCATAAATTATCTGCAAAGTCTTTTAAGTTGCCCAATGTGATGTATATTTGAACTATAGGGTTATAGCAATTACTGTATTTGTTAGTGGTATTTAAAAAGAGTTGGTGTTGTAGGACCAATAAACAATACTTAAATGTATGAATCGGCTTTTCTATCAGCAAAATGTACAAGTCGCCTTTTATACATTCATTTTTATTTTGATATGGACACGGAGTAGAACTTCATGAAAAAACAATTAGCCGTAATCGTTTTGGCTTCACTAGCTGTGGTTGGCTGTTCAAGTTCTAACTATGAAAAAGAGCAAACGTCAGCACCTTATATTGGTGAGGGCAACATGGAATATGAAAGCCTTTACCACTATGGTTACTACCGTGGCTGTAAAAATGCTTATGTTATGAAGCGTCAGCAAACAGAGCTTTATGATTCAGTGAAAAAAGATACAGCGCTTGATGGCCTCAGTCGCTTTGATTCAGGGTGGGATGCAGGGCTTAAAGCTTGTGAAGATGGTGTACCTCGCTCAATGTACAATCTACAAGCCAATAAATAGTTCGACCTACTGAGTAGATGCTTCATTCTTATCTGTGTAAGTTGCCAGATAAATCCAACATCTAGCTCGTGGGATTAAAAGCGAATCCTAAAACACAAAATGCAGACTTCATTGGGGGCTGCATTTTTGCTTTGTTCAGCATGACTGTTATTTGGCTAGAGTTGTTGAATCAAGGATAAGGCATTATGTGTTGTTTATTGCACATTTTTCATATTGTTCCTGATACTGACACCCTTTGATAGCTAAGGTATACGTCACCAAGAGTTGACCTTAAGTTTTGCAGAACAGCTTCATTCTTTCCTTTTGCTCAGTAATAGCTGCTTGTCTTTGTTCTTCTGTCATTGATTCAAGTTTACCTGTGGCATTGTTCTTTTTGGTTAACTTAGTATGGGTAGTTAATACATTAAGGCTGTGTTGAGCATTTTTACAAACTTGCTGAGCTTGTTGTTTATCGGCAAGGCTAATTGCAGCCGCTTTCTGCTCGAGCTCGGAAGGTTGATTGAGATCAGCTACAGACTTTATCGGTGCAATAGTGCCTACGTGTTTAGGTTCAATATCTTCACTATAGAGCTTTTTGCTCGATGCTTGGTTTGATGCTGGAGGTTGCTGACTATAGTGAGTGACCCCCTTATCATCAATCCAGGTATAAATAGCGTTAGCATTAACAGAGGTCGAGGTTAATACTAAAACCATAAAAGCGATTTTCGAAATAAGTGGTAACGGCGATTTCCTTGAGACGCTATAAATCATGTTCTGCGAGTTAGCCATTTTCTATCCCTAGTTAAAATGAGATAACCAAAATCCAAAAGTTGCTGCTGCTTTAATTTTGGAACCTGTTTACACATAACATAACGCAGCAATCGATAAGTGCCAATATTATCGACTAAATTTGGCAATTAATGATTTGGTGTTAGCGCTTGAACCGGCATAAGTACGCCGTAATAGGGGGGGGAGAGTATTATTGCAGGTAATTGACCTAGTAATGACTGAGCCAATTTGCAATTAATCACCAAGTTTATTGTTGTTTTGGTACGATTTGCCCCCAATATGCGGGATTAAACAACATTCAGTACGGTTGTTACCGATTTCTTGAAAAAGCTCCTTGCGCTTTCGCTTCACGTCCCTATAATGCGCATCCACTGACACGGCACAGCAGGCCAACTAACTAAACGAAAGCTTAGGTAGCACGGGACTTGCAGTGGTGTTAGAGAGATTAACTTCTACGGAAATTAGCCTCAGGTGACAATCGCTTTAGAAGCTCAATTAGGTGTGACTTGAACAAAGAATCATCGCTTGAAAAACTTCTTAAAATAAGCGCTTGACGCCGACACTAGGAAGTGTAGAATACGCCTCCTCAGCCAAACGACCTAAGCGTCTAAGGCGCCATTTTGAAAGGCTTAGCCTTGATAGAAGTGGCACGCTCTTTAACAATATGACAAGCAAATCTGTGTGGACACTCACAGAGATTAAGTTATTCGAAATTGTCTACTTCTTTCTAGTAAAGAATGAGACAATCAAAAAATTACTTAATGAATGAGTGTTCATAGCAATATGTAATACAGAATTCGTTGAGCCGCTGATTTCTCCTTACTTGTAAGGTGGATGAAGCAAACAAAACTTTAATTGAAGA